>DATMWM010000133.1:0-7897 GCA_035562535.1 Rhodocyclaceae bacterium
CCCGAACGGCATCACGGTGGACGGCGGCTCGTTCCTCAACACCACCCGGGTCGCGCTCACCACCGGCCGCGTGCGATTCGAGGACTTCGCCATCGGCCCGGGGCTCGCCCGGCGCAACGTGGTCGTGGACACCGGCGGCGGCGCGATCGAGATCGGCCCTGGCGGCCTGTCCGGCGCCTTCGCCAGTCTCGAACTGATCGCCGGACGGCTGGCCGTGGGCGGCCCGGTGACCAACTCCTTCACCTCGGCGGGCGCGCTGACCCGGGCGGTGCTCGGCGGGTCGCGCGCCGAGTTCGACGGATCGGTCTCGCCCTCGGATCCGGCCGCGCCCTGGGTGGCCTACGCGTCCGCGAACCGGGACGGCAGCGGCGCGATCCTGCTCGACATCACCCCGCTGGGCAGCCTCAGCTCCGGCCGCATCGAAGTGCTGATCACCGACCGCGGCGCGGGCGTGGCGCACGCCGGGTCGCTGCACGCCACCGTGGGCGACTTCGTGCTTGCGGGCAGCGGCGAACTGCAGGTGCGCGGCGGCTCGATCCGCGCCGCCGGGGACCTGCTGGCGGTCGCAGCCCGCATCAACAGCGAGGACGGCGAGTGGAACGCCGGCAGACATGTCGAACTCGGGGCGCCCGCGGTGCGGATCGACGGCACTGTCGTGCGTGCCGGAACCGCGGGCGCGGCGGGCGACGCCGTCATCGGCGGCAGCAGCGCGGGTGAACTTACGGTCGAAGGCAGCCTGATCGAGGCAGGCGGCAACATCGGGCTGACTTCGCAGACGGGGAACGTCGCCCTGCTTGGCACCACCCTGTCCGCGGGCCGGCACATTCTGGTTCGCGCCGGGAACTTCGTGCAGCAGGGCGGCGGCGACGTCCCGGCGCGCATGGTCGCGGGCGGAGGCGTGCTCGTCGAGTCGGCCGGCGAGATCCGCAACGTCGGCGGCCTGATCCAGGGGGCTTCGCGAATACCGGAGGTCGACGCGTCGGCCGGCGCGGTCACGCTGCGCGCAGGCGGCGCGATCGCCAACCTTGCCGCAGCCGACCTGACCCCAGGCGTGGTGTTCGGCGTCGCCGCCGACGTGGTGCTCGCCGCGGGCGGGCCGGTGTCCAACGTCGGCTCCCGGATCCTCGGCAACGCGGACGTCCGCATTACGGCCGCCGGCGCCTTCCTGAACGGGATCGACCGGCCGGGCGGCTCTGTCGAGGAGCTGCGCGAGGACTTCAGCGAGCGTTCCCGCACGGCCCTGGGCATCGCCAGGAGGCGCGACGGCTACACCATTTCCTACGGCCCGGCCGTGCTGCCTGCCGGGCTGCCGCTGGTGGTCGCCGGCGGCAGCGTCCGGATCGCTGCGGCCGACATCGTGTCCCAGGGCGAGATCGATGCCAACGGCGGCGACGTCAGCCTGCAGGCGTCCGGCCGCATCCTGAACCAGGCGGTGCTTAGCGGCCGGGTGAGCTACGAGCGGACCTGCCGGCTGATGTTCTGCCGCTCCAGGGCGGACGCGGACGTCACCAGCTCCGGCGGCCTGATAAACGCCGCCGGCGAGGTCCACATGCAGGCCGCCGAGGTGGTCAACCTGGGCGGCACGGTACTGGCGCTGGGCGACATCGCCATCGACGCCCCGCGGGTGGTCAGCGCCGGCATCCCCACCTACTCCACGCTGGCGCGATCCAAAGGACTCAAGGCCTGGTTCGGCGACAGCTGGGCCGGCGTCTACGCCTCCGACCAGGGTGGCGCCTTCGTCGCGCGGAGCGGCCGGGTGCGGGTGGCCGGGACGCTCCACATCGACGGCGGGTCGGCCGCGGCCGAATCGATCGAAGCGGCCGGCGGTACTGCCGTCATCCGCCCGCCGCGGCGCGACGCGCCGGTGCTCGAAGACCCGCTCGGCCTGACCACGCTGTTCTGGCGCTGAGCGGATGCGTGCCCGCCGCCTGGTCCTGCTCGCGGGGCTCGCCCTGGCGCTGGCCCGCGCCGGGTTCGCGCAGACGCCGGTGCCGCAGCCGCTGCAGGATCCGGGCGACCGGCTGCTGCGCGAGGAGGCGGCGCGCGAACGCCGCGAGCGCCTGGAACAGGAGCCGGCGCGGATCGAGGGTGGCGAACGCGCGCCTCGGGCCGCCGCGCAGGAGGCGGTCGAGTCGATCGCCGAACCCGGCCCGAGCTTCCTGATCGAGCGCATCATACTCGACGGCGATAACGTCCTCCGCGCGGCCGCGGTTCGCGCCATCGTCGATCCGTTCACCGGCAGGCAGCTGGGCACAAAGCGGATCAACCGCCTGCTGGAGCGCCTGAATCAGGCATTCGTCGAGCGGGGACTGATCACCACCCGGGCCTACGTCCGGGAGCAGAACCTGGCGGCGGGCACCCTGACGGTGACCGTGGTCGCCGGCCGCATCGAGGTGCTCGAATACGAGGGCCGGCCGCTGGAACCGGGCGGCTGGGAGCGGCCGGGCGTGAGGCTGGCGTTCCCCACGGCGGCGGGCGACGTTCTGCGCCTGCAGGACCTCGAACAGGGCGTCGACCAGATGAACCGGCTGCGGCGCAACCGCACCGAGGTCCAGATCCAGCCGGGCGAGACGCCCGGCGGCTCCAGGGTATCGATCCGCAACCCGCAGGGCGACCGCTTCTACTACAGCCTGGGGGCGGACAACTCCGGTTCCGAGCCGACCGGGCTGCACCGCGTTCGGGCCGGCGTCGAGGCGAACGACCTGCTCGGTCTGCAGGACGCGCTGGCCCTGAGCTTCGTCGGCACCCAGGACAGCAACGCGCTGCTGTTCTCGGCTGCGGTGCCGGTCGGCTACCACACGCTCTCCTACCTGTATTCCTACGCGGAATTCCAGAACCTGGTTGCCGACACGGCGATCCTGTTCGGCACCACCCGCAACCAGGTGTTCGACTGGAGCATGGTCCTCGGGCGCTCGGCGCGCGGTGTCTCGAACCTGGATCTTTCGCTCGGCCTGCGCCGTGCCACCCGGGAGATCGGGCCGATTCAGCTCGCCCCGCAGCGGCTCACCGTGCTGCGCGCCGGCTACAGCCGCCTGCAACGCGTGCAGTCCGGCGCCGCCCCGGGCTTCTGGGTGCTCGACCTTGGGCTCTCGCGCGGACTGGACGTCCTCGGGGCGAACCGCGACCCGGTCGACCTGCCCGGGGGCGTGCCGCGCGCCCAGTTCACGAAGTTCGACTTTGGCGCCAGCCTGGGCGTGCCGATTCCCCGCTCAGCCTGGAACGTCCGCACCGCGGCCGCCGGCCAGTGGAGCCGCGACGCGCTGTACGGCTCGGAACAGATCTTCATCGGCGGGGCGGCAACGGTGCGCGGATTCGCCGAGGCCGCCCTGTCCGGCGACCGCGGCGCCTACCTGCGCAACGAGGCCGCGCCCGGCGCGCTGGCCGGCCTGCTGGGGGAGGGCGTGGTGTTTCAGCCTTTCCTGTTCGCGGATGCGGGCACGACCCAGTTCGCCGCGTCCGGCCCCTGGAGCAGCCTCGTCGGCGCGGGCGCCGGCGCCAGGGCGAGCACCCGGTTTATCGCGGCCGAGGCCGTGCTGGCCTGGCCGCTGCACCATCCCGATGCGCTGCCGGACGTCGGTTTCCGCATCCACGCCACGCTGAACGTGGTGTTCTGAGGACCGCCGGTCCGCCGCAGCGACACGCAGCGACCCGAATCCCGGTTCGCGGACAATGCGTAGTAGAATGTCCGCGCAAGTCACGCAGTTTCCGCCGCGCGCCCGTAGCTCAGTTGGATAGAGTACTGCCCTCCGAAGGCAGGGGTCGGACGTTCGAGTCGTCTCGGGCGCGCCATTTTTCCCCGGAAGCGGTCGACCGCGCAGCCGACGCACGCCGAGCGTGCCGCGGCTTCACTGAACCTGGCCCGCAGCCGGCGGCGAGGCCGGCTTGATGCGGGCCGCGAGCCTCGCGTTGGCATTGCGCAATCCCACCTCGTCGCTCAGGATGTGGGCGGCTTCGTGCAGCAGCACGTCCTTGTCGTTCTTGCGTGCGGCCTCGGCAGCCAGTTCGCTCGCCAGATTGCGTTCGTCCGCCTGCAGGCCGTCGTCCTGGAGCGGGTTGCGCTTCGCCGGCGCCGGTTCGCCGCCGAGCGAACGTTCGGGCGCGCTTTTTCCCGCGTTCTTCTGGGCTTCCCGAGCCTTCAGCCGGGCCTCGACGGCATCGCGTTCCGCGCGCCGCTCGGCTTCGTTCAGCGACACCAGGTTCTTCTTGCGCTGGACGTCGAGTTCGGCGAGGTCTTCCTGCAGGTACTGGAACTCCTTGTCCGTACGCACGCGCGCCTCGTGGCGCGACAGCAGCGCCGGCCGCAACGGGTCCAGGTCGCCGACCGGGGCGTAGGCCGCGGCCTTGACCTGCCCTCCGGGCAGCGCGTTGTCGAAGCTGGATTCGCCGAAGTTTTCCGCATCGGAAGCCGTCGGGAAGACGATGTCCGGCTTCACGCCGTGCAGCTGCGTGGTGCCGCCGTTGATGCGGAAAAACTGGGCGATGGTCAGTTTCACCTCGCCCAGTTTCTGAGCGCTGCCCTTCGCGACCCGATCGAGATCGATCATGGTCTGCACGGTGCCCTTGCCGAAACTGGGTTCGCCGATCACCAGGCCGCGGCCGTAGTCCTGGATCGCGGCGGCGAAGATCTCCGAGGCGGATGCCGATCCCCGGTTGATCAGGACGCCGAGCGGGCCGTCCCAGGCGACGCCGGCCTTGACATCCCTCTCCACGACGATCTTGCCCAGGGCGTCGCGCTGCTGCACCACGGGCCCCTTGTCGATGAACAGGCCGGTGAGCTCGATCGCTTCCGTCAGCGAGCCGCCGCCGTTGTTGCGCAGGTCGATCAGGACGCTGTCGACCTTCTCGGTCTTCAGTTCGTCCAGCAGGCGCGCTACGTCGCGGGTCGCGCTCTTGAAATCCGGGACGCCGCGCTGCTTGGCGTCGAAGTCCTGATAGAAGGTCGGCAGGGCGATCACGCCGATGCGGCGCGTCGTCTCCCCGTCGATCACGGAGAGGATCGACTTCTTGGCGGCCTGCTCTTCCAGGCTGATCTTCTTGCGTACCAGCGAAACCAGCTTGTGCTTGCCGTCCGGGCCGGCGTCTGCGGGCAGGATGTCCAGCCGCACGACCGAGTCGGGCGCGCCGCGGATCTGCGCGACCACGTCGTCCAGCCGCCAGCCGACGATGTCGGTCATGACGCCGCTTTCGCCCTGGGCTACGCCGAGGATGCGGTCTCCGACCTTGAGCTGGCCCGAGAGGATCGCCGGGCCGCCTGGCACGAGTTCGCGGATCGTGGTGTAGTCGTCTTTCTCCGACAGCACCGCCCCGATTCCGACCAGGGAGAGTCTCATCGATATGTCGAAGTCGCCAGCCGCCCGCGGACCCATGTAGCTGGTGTGCGGCTCGATCGTCATGGCGTAGGCGTTCATGAACGTCTGAAAAGCGTCCTCGCTCTTCAGGCGGGCCGTCCGCTTCAGGGCGTTGGCGTAGCGGCGGTCCAGCGTCTCGGCGATCTGCCCGTCGTCCTTCCCGGCGAGTTTCAGCCGCAGCCAGTCGTTCTTGACGCGCTTGCGCCACAACTCTGCGATCTCCGCCTCGGACCTGGCCCAGGCTTCCTTCTCCCGCGCGTATTGGTAGCTCTCCTTCTGGCCGAAATCGAAGCCGTGCTTGAGCAGGGCGCGGGCGTAGGAAAAGCGCTCGGACACCCGCCGCGCGTAGAGATTGAACATGGCGAAGGGGACGCCGAGTTCCCCATTGGCGATCGCGTCGTCCAGCCTGTTGCGATCGCCGGCCCAGCGGTCGATGTCGCTCTGGACGAAGAACAGCTTCTCCGGATCGAGCGACTTGAGATAACGGTCGAAGATGCGCTCGGACATGGCGTCGTCGAGCGGCAGCGACTTGTAGTGGTAGCGGCTCAGCACTTCGCCGGCCAGGTGTGCCGCCTGTGGCTGTTGCTGCAGTGGCTTCAACTCCGGGTGAGGCGGCACCCCCGCGTCGGGCGGGGCAGCCTGTGCCGCCGTCGCCAACGCAAAAACGATCCACAACAGTCTCTTCTTCATGGGTGCTCTCCAATTCGTGGGGCGGACCGGCAAATCCCATTCCGGCGCCCGCTTCGTGCCGCGCGATGGTCTGTCCGGGTGCAGGCAGCCGGCAAGCTGCGACGTCTGCCCGAGTCTGGCCAGCATGATGCCGCAATTCGAACGAACCGGGTCCGCCGCCGCTTCCGGTATGAACCCTGGCAATCGACAGTCCCGTCCGCCGCGCCGCCAATCGGCGTTCGACCCCGATCGCGGGAATTCGTTGCGCCGAGTGCGGCGAAATCCGCTTGATCTGCCTCATGGGGGCGGGCGCAGGCCCCGCTTACACTGCCGCGGGTGAATCTCGCCCCCGCGCACGCACTCGCCGACGCTCCCGCCCTTCCAGCGGCTGCCGAATTCCCGCGCGGCCGCGTGCCGGGCAATCCCGGCATCTGGGTCGGCATCTTCTGCGTGCTGGTCGAGTTCCTGCTGCTTTTTTCCGTCTATTTCGTCGCCAAGGCGCACTACCGGGAAGCCTTCCTCACCGGCCCGGACAAGCTCGCGACCGTCGCCGGCGTCGCGATCACCGTGCTTCTGCTGACCAGCGGCTACTGCATGGTCAAGGCGGTGGCGGCGATCCGTCGGGACGCGCGCCGCGCCACCGCGCTTTGGGTGCTGCTGGCCATCGCGCTCGGGCTGGGCTATCCGCTGGTCAAGTTGTTCGAGATCCGCTGGAACGTCGCGCACGGCATCGACGGGCAGGCGGGGATCTTCTACACGGTCTATTACTACCTGACGCTCAACCACCTGGTGCATGTGAGCTGGGGCCTGCTCGGCCTGGGCTGGGTGGGGGTGCGCACGCTGCTCGGCGTCTATTCCCGGAAGGACTACGGAGGACTCGAGGCCGCGGCGATGTACTGGCACACCACGGACGTGATCTGGCTGGTGATCTTTCCGTTCTTCTACGTGCTGAGGTAGGGATGCCGCGCCCCGGACACGCCGAGAAAGTGTGGCTGCTGCTGGTGGTACTGACCCTGGGCGGCGCCTGGCTGGCCGAGACCGGCCGGTCCGGCTGGCCCCTGGCCCTGATGGTCGCGGCGCTGATCGCCGCCAAGGGGCGCATGGTGATCGACCACTACATGGAGATGACCGGGGCCAACACGCGGATCCGCCGCCTGCTCCACCTGTTCGTCACCGTCGTGCCGCTCATGGTGCTGCTCAGCCACGGCTGGAGCGACGTCCTGCGGCGCCTGACCACCATCGGCTGAAAGCCGCCGGCCGGGGTCAGGCTGCAGGCGGACCCCCGGCGCCACCCTCCTCGTGGTCATCCTGCATCCCCCGGCGCGGCACCCCGCCAGGTGCGGGTCAGCGGTTAGACTTGTGCCCTGATCCCGGGTTGTCCCGCAAGCCGGATGCGTTCCGGCCCGGCTGCGGTGACCGGGTCAGACCGCGGCCGGCAGACCAGGCAAGGTCTGCGGCGGTTCGTTCACCGGGCACGGCATCGACCTGCCAAGCCAGAAAGAGGAGGAAGGGTATGACCGAAGCAGACATCGCACAGAAGGCCCGGGCCGCCCTGGAGGCGCAGACGCGCGTCAATCTGACGCAGCATCCGCTGCGCGTCGAGGCGACACCCGACGGCGCCATCGTGCTCGAAGGGGAGGTCGCGGACATCGCGGTGCGCAAGATCGCGCTGTCGCTCGCGGCGGGCGTGCCGGGCGTGCGCGGCGTGGTCGACCGGCTGCGCGTCTGCGCCGCCGAGCAGCGGGGCGACGGCGCGATCCGCGACTCGCTGGTGAAGTTCGTCGAGAGCGAGAGCGAGTTCTCGAACTGCACGCTGCGCACGCGTGTCGAGGGCCGGGTGGCGGTGGCGCACGACGCCGGTCCGGATTGCGCCTGCGAGG
>DATMWM010000134.1:0-2301 GCA_035562535.1 Rhodocyclaceae bacterium
ATGGGCGCTGACCACGCGGGCCTGTAGCGGCTTCAGGTGCAGCGCGGCGATACCGTCGCGCGCCTCCCGCGGGGTCTTGTAGCCGGCGCAGCGCTCGTGCACCACGAACACGCGGCGCGCGCCGGCGGCGAACTGGATCTCCGCCATGGCCAGGTAGGCCCGCCGCGCGCCTTCCCAGACCACGTCGTTCAGCGGATAGTCGAGCACCGGCGAGCCGTCGCCGCGCAGCGTGACCCGCCCTCCCCGGCTATCGGGATGGAAGCCGTCGCGCAGCAGCGCGATCAGCGCCTGGGTCTGGGCGAACTCGCCCATCAGCTCGGCGTGGAAGGTGCCGAAGCCGTGCAGCGTGGTCGAGAACAGCACCGGATGCAGCGGCGGCGTCTCGAGCTTGAAGCCGAGCGGCCCGTCGATCGGGTCGCGCATCAGGAAGTGGTCCGAATACATCGACTGGGGCGCGCCGGAATAGCCGGCCACCCGCTGCGCCATGATCGCCGCCGCCACCACGGTCGGATGCAGGAAGGTCCGCGTTCCGGTGAGCCCGTGCGGATCCGGCGCGCCGGAGCGCAGCAGGACAGCCGGGCTGCCGACCGCGCCGGCCGCGAGCACCACGTGCCGGGCGCGCACCGTGATGCGGCGGCCGCCCGGCCGAATGCCGTCGGGATTCATCGCCGCGCATTCCACGCCCTCGGCCCGCCCGCCGCGGATCATCAGCCGCTCGACCCGGGCGCGGGTGAGCATGACCGCGCCCGCTGAAAGCGCCGCAGGGATCGTGGTGAGCAGCATCGACTGCTTGGCGCCGGTGGGACAGCCCACGCCGCAGTAGCCCAGGTTCCAGCAGCCCTTGACGTTGCGCCGGATCGCGGCGACCGGGATGCCGAGCACCTCGGCGCCGCGCGCGAGCGACGCGTTGTTCTCGTTCGGCTCGACCGGCCAGGGGCGGATGCCCAGGCGCCGCTCCATGGTCTCGAACCAGGGCTGGAGCGCCGCCGGGGTGCAGTCCTCCAGCGCGTAGCGCTCGCGCCAGAAGGCGAGCGTCGGCTCGGGCGTGCGGAAGCTGCTGGTCCAGTTCACCGTGGTGGAGCCGCCGACGCAGCGGCCCTGCAGGATGTTGATCGCCTTGTCGGCGGTCTTGCGCGCGGCCGATTCCTGGTAGAGATCCGGATAGGCCTCGGACTCGCGCATGCGGAAGTCCGCGGTGGTCTTGAGCGGCCCTTCCTCGATCAGCAGCACGCGCAGGCCGGCCTTGGCCAGGATCTCGGCGGCGGTGCCGCCGCCCGCCCCGGTGCCGACGATCGCCACATCGGTCTCCAGATCCAGGTCGGCGGTCAGCCGCGAAGCGTCGGTGACGTTCCAGCCGGCCACCAGACCGGCGGCATACGGATCCGGCTTGATGACCGGGTTCATCGGAAGACCTCGGGCGGGCCCGGATAGTCGATCGCCGCCCAGGCCTCGGGCGTGGCGTACCAGGCGCCGAACACCAGGTCGTGCAGCGCCGCGTAGCCGCTCTGCAGCAGCGCGAACCGGCTGAATCGCCAGCCGTTCAGGAACGACGCGATTTCCCCGGCATCGGCCTCGCCCCAGGGCTTCCAGATGCCGGCTACCAGCGCCCGGGTGAGCGGGAAGCCGAGCAGCGCGAACAGGTCGCCGACCTCGCCCTGGGACGAAGCCGAGAGGCCGGCCACCGCGCGCTCCACGCCCTCGACCACCTGCTCCAGCGCCGCCGCCCTGCCCTCGCCGGCCGGCAGCGCGCCGTCGAGAATCACCGGCGCGATCGCGGCCACGACGGCCCGGTCGCGCTCGCCGAGCGCGCGTCCCGACTCGCGCCGGCCCGGGCCGGACTGCCGCGCCCAGTACAGCCCGCCGACGGTGGCCAGCGCCACCGAGCCGAGCAGGCCGGCCTTGAGGAATTGTCTGCGCGTCGGCATGCCGGTCTCAGCGGATCAGGAAGCGCACCAGGGTGTCGAACAGCCGGCCATAGGGCGGCTTGAACAGGCCCACCGTGTTGACCGGCGACTGGATGAAGACGGCCTTCTTCTTCGAGAAGGTCTCGAAGCCCTCCCGGCCGTGGTAGTGGCCCATGCCGCTGTGGCCCACCCCGCCGAAGGGTAGATGGTCCTGGGCGATGTGCAGGATCGTGTCGTTGATCGTCACCCCGCCGGCCACGGTCTCGCGCAGCACGCGCTCGATGCGCTCCCGGCTGTGATCGAAGTAGTACAGCGCCAGCGGCCGCGGCCGCGCGTTGACATGGCGGATCGCCTCGTCCAGCCCGTCGTACTCGATCACCGGCAGCAGCGGCCCGAA
>DATMWM010000135.1:0-17278 GCA_035562535.1 Rhodocyclaceae bacterium
AAATAGGACAGCGCCGGGTGCCGGTTCGCGTAGCGCACCCATCCCGGCAGGGTCCGGGGATGGAGGAAGAACGGGCTGGCGGCGGGCGAGGGACCGCCCAGCGTGATCTGTCCCGCGCCGCCCGAATCGCCCGCGTCGCCGTTGAAGTGCAGCCGGTCGGGCGCCAGCCCTTCGGGCGCTGCGGCGGCGTAGAGGCTGCGGGCGTAGGCGAGCAGCCCGGCGCAGTCGGGAAAGGGCGCCGAGTTGATCTCGATGACGCCGGGATCGGGCGTGATCGTGGTCCAGGCCAGTGCCGCATCCGCGGGCGGCGGACAGCCCGCGAGGATCAGCGCGGGGAGCCCCGCGGCGCGGGCCGCATCGGCGACCAGCGCCAGCACCCGGCGCAGCCGCGCCGCCTCGACCAAGTCCGGCAGTTCGAGGCGCAGCGCTTCGCCGCCTGGAACGGGCTGGGTGCGGAGCAGAAAGAGATGGAGCCCCTCGGCTGCCAGCTCGTCCCGCAGTCCGCTTTCCGGGATCGGCCCCTCGTGGCAGGACGGGCGCGCAAGCCGCGGGTCGCCGTCCGCCGGCGGCCGGGTTGCGGGCTCGCGCAGCAGCAGACGCAGTTCGAGACCGGTCGCGGGCACCGCTGCGGCCACGAACCCGGCGGCCCGCGCCTGATCGAGCAGCGCGGCGAGAAAGCGCGCCGCGTCCGGCGCCGCCGGCTCGCCGGGGACGAGCAGGGGATCCGGCGGCCCATGCCAGACCGGAACGCCGTCGCGCGAGGCGAGCAGGCCATAGCTCCAGCGCGGCGCATCCTCGCCCGGGTAGCGCCGCCCGACGCTGCGCATGAGCGCGGCGCCGGGCGAGTGCCGGGCCAGGCGCAGCAGCAGGCGCTCGGCCCGCGCGAGCTTGTCCGCGCCGAGCGCGGCGCCCAGCCATTGCGCATGGTCGGAAAAGCGGTCGGTGAAGGTCGGCTCGGCGCCGACCCAGATCTCGAAGCCGTGCCGCGCCAGCGATGCGTCGTGATCGCGCACGGCGGCATCGAAGTCGCTGCGTTCGCCGGTGCTGATGCTCAATCGGAGGCCATTCTCTAACATGCCCGGCGATTGTACCCGGGGCGCCGGCTCGCGCCTCGCGACTTACGCCGCCGCCTGGGGCGCGTGGTCGCGGGCGTGGCCGCCCAGCAGTTCGGAGAGTTCGCCGAGCACCGAGGCGCGCTCGGCCTGCATCCTGCGGAACGGCCAGACCCGGTCCGTCCGTCCGGCCTCGAACAGCACCAGGGTGTCGGCGAAGCTCTCCACGTCGTCGTGGTCGTGGGTGATCAGCATCACCGGCACCCGGAAGTGGTCCTGGATGCGCCGCAGTTCCGCGCGCATGCGCGCGCGCAGCAGCGGGTTCAGGGCGGCGAAGGGCTCGTCCAGCAGGAGCACCGCGGGCTGCGTGGCGATTGCCCGCGCGAGCGCCACGCGCTGACGTTGTCCCCCGGACAGATCGCGCGGCATGGCCTGCGCCAGTTCGGCGAGTTCGAAGACGTCGAGCAGTTCCGCGACGCGGCGGCGGGCGGCGCGGGACAGGCCCCAGGACAGCGCCGGCTGCAGCGCGAAGCCGACGTTGCGCTCCACGGAGAGGTGCGGAAACAGGGCGTAGTCCTGGAACAGGTAGCCGACGCGCCGCTCCCGGATCGGCAGGTCGATGCCGCGCGCGGCGTCGAACAGCACCCGGCCGCCGACGGCGATGCGCCCGGCATCCGGCCGCACCAGCCCGGCCACCGCCTGCAGCGTCAGGCTCTTGCCGGAGCCCGAGGGCCCGAACATCACCACGAAGTCCTCGTCGCTGCCGAAGCGCGCCGCCAGTTCGAAGCGCCGGCCGCGGTCGCGCAGCGTCTTGCGGATGTCGATCCGGATGTCCATTCAGCCTCCGAAGCCGTGACGTTCGAGTGCGGACCGGGCCTGCGGTCCGGCGAGGAAGTCCACGAAGCGCCGCGCCAGCGCCTGCCTGCCGCTCGCCGCCACCACCGCCGCCGGGTAGGCGATCGGCTTGGGCGTCTGCAGGGTTGCGACGACGCGCACCTTGTCCGCGGCGCCCGCCGCGTCACTGGCATAGACGAAGGCGGCATCGACCTCGCCCAGGCTGGCGTACTGCAGCGCCTGGCGCACGCTTTCCGCATTGACGAAGCGCGGCGCCAGCGCCTGCGCCAGCGCCGGGCCGAGCGCGTCGCGCGCATAGCGCCCGGCGGGCACCAGGGCCGGATTGCCGATGGCGATGCGCTTCACCTCCGGCCTGGCGAGGTCGGCCGGCGTCTTCAGGCCGAGCGCGGACGCCGCCGGCACGACCAGCACCAGCCGGTTGGCGGTGAAATCCCGCCGGCTGCCGGCGACGATCAGGCCGCGCTCCTGGGCGCGGTCCATGGTCTCCTGGTCGGCCGAGGCAAAGACGTCCACCGGCGCGCCCCGCTCGATCTGCTGCAGCAGGGCGCCGGATGCCGCGAAGTTGAACGACACCTCGACGCCCGGATTCGCGGCCGCGAACGCGGAGCCGATCTCCTTGAAGGCCGCCGAGAGGCTGGCGGCCGCCGAGACCAGCAGTGCGTCCCCGGCATGGGCGCGCGGGGCCAGCACGGCGAGCGCGGCGAGGCAGAGCAGCAGAACGAGGCGCTTGCGGATCATGGGGTTTCCCAGGGTCAATAGCGTACCTGGAGCAGGCGGCTGGAGGAGACCAGCAGCACCACGCAGGTCGCGGAGGTGATCAGTACCAGCGTCGAGGCGAGCGCGTCGTTGCCGCTCTGGACCGCGTCGTAGACCGCCAGCGACAGCGTCTGGGTGCGGCCCGGAATGTTGCCCGCCACCATCAGGGTGGCGCCGAACTCGCCCATCGCCCGCGCCAGCGCCAGCAGCGTGCCGGCGAGTATCCCGCGCCATGCCAGCGGCAGCGTCACCCGCAGCAGCACCGCCGGCTCGCCCTGGCCCAGGGTGCGCGCCGCGTTCTCCAGATTGCGATCCACGCCCTCGAACGCGGCGCGGGCGGCCTTGAGGATCAGCGGGAAGGACACCACGGCGGCGGCCACGACCGCGCCCTGCCAGGTGAAGATCAGCGAGATGCCCAGCCGGTCCTCCAGCCACCGGCCGAGGGCGCCGTTGCGTCCGATCAGCACGATCAGGTAGTAGCCGAGCACCGTCGGCGGCAGGACCATCGGCAGGGTCAGGATCGCGTCCAGCGTCTCCTTGCCGAGGAACGAGGCGCGGGCGAGCACGAAGCCGCCGGCGACGCCGCCGGCGAAGGCGAGCAGCGTGGCCAGCAGCGCCACCTTCAGCGTCAGCAGCAACGGGCTCAGGTCGAGGGCCGCTTCCATGGTCGGGGTTCGTATGCGTGTCCGGACGGGTCTCCTCGAAGAAGGCGAGCAAAAACCCTTCCAGGCCGGCGTGCCGGGTTCGGGCGCCGCTGGTCCGTCATTCGGGCCCTCCTCTTCCCTTGGCGCGCCGGGGCCGGGCGCCGGATCCCGGGCGGACCGGCGCGCCGGTGTCCGCGATGTCGCAAACCGTACAAATCGCGTGGCCGGTTTCGTTTGCGACGCTCGCCGCCGGCCGCGCCGGCCCGCTGTCGCGAGGCAATACAGGGCCTTGGCCGCGTTTCGGGCAGTGGCACGTGACTTGCAGCAGAACGGGCAACGCGCAGTGCGCTCCCGGAGAAAATGCCATGTGGGACTACACCGAAAAGGTCAAGGATCACTTCTTCAACCCGCGCAACGCCGGGTCGCTCGATAACGCCAGCGCGGTCGGCGAGGTCGGCTCGATCTCCTGCGGCGACGCGCTGCGGCTGATGCTCAAGGTGGACCCCGAGACCGAGACGATCCTCGACGCCAGCTTCCAGACCTTCGGCTGCGGCTCGGCGATCGCCTCGTCCTCGGCGCTCACCGAGATCATCAAGGGCAAGACCCTGGACGAGGCGCTGAAGGTGTCCAACCAGGACATCGCCGACTTCCTCGACGGCCTGCCGCCCGAGAAGATGCACTGCTCGGTCATGGGCCGCGAGGCCTTGCAGGCCGCGGTGGCGAACTACCGCGGCGAGACCTGGCGCGACGACCACGAGGAAGGCGCGCTGGTGTGCAAGTGCTTCGCCATCGATGCCACGCTGATCGAGGACACAGTGCGCGCCAACGGCCTGTCGACGGTGCAGGACGTGGTCAACTTCACCAAGGCCGGCGGCGGCTGTTCGTCCTGCCACGAAGGCATCGAGGAGATCCTGGCGAAGGTGATGGCCGAGCGCGGGGAGCAGTTCCGTCCGGCGCCGGTGGCGCCCGCCAAGGCGGCGCCCAAGCCGGGCAAGCTGAACAACCTGGAACGCATACGCCGCATCGAGCAGGTGATCGAGTCGGTGCGGCCCACGCTGCAGCGCGACCACGGCGACCTGGAACTGATCGACGTGGACGGCAAGACCGTGTACGTGAGCATGACTGGCGCCTGCGCCGGCTGCCAGATGGAGTCGGTGACGCTGGCAGGCATTCAACAGAAGCTGGTGGAGGAACTGAACGAGATGATCCGCGTCGTGCCCACCCGCGCCGGCGACTACGCCCGCGCCTGCGGGGTGTGACATGTCACCCATCTATCTCGACAACAACGCCACGACCCGCTGCGACCCGGCGGTGGTCGAGGCGATGCTGCCCTACTTCACCGAGCAGTTCGGCAACCCCTCCTCGATGCACAGCTTCGGCAACCGCGTCGGCCTGGCGATCAAGAAGGCGCGCATGCAGGTGCAGGCGCTGCTCGGCGCGGAGCAGGACTCGGAGATCGTATTCACCTCCTGCGGCACCGAGTCGGATTCCACCGCCATCCTCTCGGCGCTGAAGGCGCAGCCGGAGCGGCGGGAACTCATCACCACGACGGTCGAGCATCCCGCGATACTCAGCCTGTGCCAGCACCTGGAGAAGGATGGCTACCGCGTGCATTACCTGGCGGTGGACGGCAAGGGCCGGCTCGACCTGGACGCCTACCGGCGCCTGCTTTCGGAGCGGGTGGCGATCGTCTCCGCGATGTGGGCGAACAACGAGTCGGGCACGCTCTTCCCGGTCGAGGCGATGGCGCAGATGGCCCACGAGGCCGGCGTCATGTTCCACACCGACGCGGTGCAGGCGGTGGGCAAGGTCCCGATCGACATGGCCGCCAACCGTATCGACCTGCTCTCGCTTTCAGGCCACAAGCTGCATGCGCCCAAGGGCATCGGCGTGCTCTACGTGCGCCGCGGCACGCGCTTCCGCCCGCTGCTGCGCGGCGGCCACCAGGAGCGCGGGCGGCGCGCCGGCACCGAGAACACCGCGTCCATCGTCGGCCTGGGCGTGGCGGCGGAACTCGCGCTCACGCACATGGAGCACGAGAACACGGTGGTGCGGGAACTGCGCGACCGGCTGGAGGCCGGCATCCTCGCCCGCGTGCCCCATGCCTTCGCCACCGGCGATACCGCCAACCGGCTGCCGAACACCAGCAACATCGCCTTCGAGTATGTCGAGGGCGAAGCGATCCTGCTGCTGCTGAACAAGCTGGGCATCGCCGGCTCCAGCGGGTCGGCCTGCACCTCCGGCTCGCTGGAACCCTCCCACGTCATGCGCGCCATGGGCATTCCCTACACCGCGGCCCACGGCACGGTGCGCTTCTCGCTCTCCCGCAGCAACACCGCGGAGGAGATCGACCGGGTGATCGAGGCCGTGCCGCCGGTCATCGCACAGTTGCGCAAGCTCTCACCCTACTGGTCCGGCGACGGCCCGGTCACCGAGCCCGACAAGGCTTTTGCCCCGGTTTACGCCTGAACGGAAATGCAGAGGTCATCGCGATGAGACCGGTCACCATCGACGACACCACGCTGCGCGACGGCGAGCAGTCCGCCGGGGTGGCTTTCACCCTGGAGGAGAAGCTGGACATCGCCCGGCGCCTCGACCTGCTCGGCGTGCCCGAACTGGAAGTGGGCATACCGGCCATGGGCGAGGAGGAACGCGAGGGCATCCGCGCGGTGGGGCGGCTCGGCCTGCGGGCGCGGCTGCTGGTATGGAGCCGCATGTGCGCCGGCGACATCGCGCAGTGCCGCGGCCTGGGCGTGCAGATGGTCGACATCTCGATCCCGGTGTCGGACCAGCAGATCGCCCACAAGCTGCGCAAGTCGCGCGACTGGGTGCTGGCGGCGATCCGCGACAACGCGGCGCGGGCGCTGGACCTCGGGCTGGAGGTGTGCGTCGGCGCCGAGGACGCCTCGCGCGCCGATCTGGATTTCCTGCTGCGGGTGGCGGAGGCGGCCCAGGACGCGGGCGCGAGCCGCTTCCGCTTCGCAGACACACTCGGGGTGATGGAGCCGTTCGGCCTGGCGCAGCGCATCGCCGCGCTGCGCGACGTGGTTGACATCGACATCGAGATGCACGCCCACGACGACCTGGGGCTCGCCACCGCCAACACCCTGGCCGCGGCGCGGGCCGGCGCTACCCATGTGAATACCACGGTGAACGGCCTGGGCGAGCGCGCGGGCAACGCCGCGCTGGAGGAGGTGGCGCTGGGCCTGTCCAAGCTCTACGGGCTGGCCACCGGGCTGGACCTGCGCCAGTTTCCGGCGCTCTCGGAACGGGTCGCGCGCGCCGCCAACCGCCCGGTGGGCTGGCACAAGAGCGTGGTCGGCGAGGGGGCCTTCACCCACGAAGCGGGCATTCATGTGGACGGCCTGCTCAAGGACCCGGCCAATTACCAGGCGATCGACCCGCAGGAAGTCGGGCGCAGCCACCAGCTCGTGCTGGGCAAGCATTCCGGCAGCCACGGGGTGATGGCGGCGTATGCCCAGCTCGGCCTGTTCGTCAGCCGCCCCGAGGCGGAGGCGCTGCTCGCGCGCATCCGCGGCTTCGTGGTCAGAGCCAAGCGCCCGCCGCAGCATCAGGAACTGGCCCTGTTCTATGACGAACTGGCCGGGCGCGCCGAGCTGCTGGCGCTGTGACCATGGCCGACGCCGTCGCTCTGGACAGCGCCGTGCCGCAGCCCGGCCTGCTGCCGGAGGACGTGGCCTGCCTGTTGCAGCGCATAAAGTCGCTGGAGGCACGCCTTGCGGCGGCGGGACTGGCGGCGCCGCAGGCCTGCCACTGCGGTTGCAGCGAAGGCAGTTGCGAATGCGCCGCCAGCGTCGGCGACGTCGGAGGGGGGAAGCTCTGATGGACCTGCTGGACTTCGATCCCGAACCGCTCTATTTCGACGATCCCCTCACGCCGGAGGTAGACGGGCTGCTGCGCGCCGCCGCCGACGGCTACGCCGAGGATCAGGCCGAGGCCCACCTCTTGCGCGCCTACTTCCTCGCGCCGCAACAACTCACGGTGCTGGTCGCTCTCTATCGCTACTTCTATTATCGCCACTGCCTTGCCGAGGCGCGGCTGACGGCGCAGCGCGCCATGGCCGAGGCGGCGCAGCGTCTCGGCTTTCCGCTGGATTGGCGCGAGCTCACCGCGCTTCAACTGGGTGTCGGCGTGCAGCGTTCCATGGGCCTGGTGCGCTTCTACCTCATGGCGCTCAAGGCCCACGCTTATCTGGACCTGCGCGCTTCGGAACTGGGCGAGGGCTGCGCCAAGCTGGAAAAGCTGGTGGCGCTCGATCCCCTGGACCGGTTGGGCGGGCGCGTGCTGCTCGCCGTGGCGCGCGAACGCCTTCCCGCAACTAGGACGATGGACGTCGGATGAAAGGACCCGCGATGGAAACCTACGAACTGCAAGAAGCGCTGGAAGAACTCTCCTCGGCGGAGGAGTTTCTCGACTACTTCGCCATTGCCTACGATCCAGCGGTGGTGCAGGTGAATCGCCTGCACATCCTCCAGCGCTTCCACGACTACATCGCACGCGAGCCCAGCGCCGCTGCCGAGGCACGGACTTCCGACGATTACCGCAAGCTCCTGGAGCGCGCCTATCAGGACTTCGTCGACTCCGACGCCCTGACGGAAAAGGTGTTCCGCGTCTTCCACATGCACGAGCCCAGGACGGTGTTCGTGCCCCTGCGCGAGCTGAAGCGCACAAGTCCCTAGCCATGCTCCCCACCTACGACTACGGCGACGAGGTGCGCGTCACGCGCAACGTGCGCAACGACGGCACCTTTCCCGGCATCGACACCGGGACGCTGCTGGTGCGCCGCGGCAGCACCGGTCACGTGACCGGCATCGGTACCTTTCTCCAGGACCAGATCATCTACACGGTGCACTTTCTCGACATCGACCGCATGGTCGGCTGCCGCGAGGAAGAACTGATCCGGGCGGACGCGCCGTGGACGCCCAGCCTCTTCGAATCGCGCGAGAAGGTCGAGGCGGCGCGCCACCTGGTGGTCGGCGGGGTCGCGCGCGCCCCGCTCGGAAGCGCGGGCGAGGTGCTGCGCGTGCTGCGGGACGAAGGCGCGGAGATCCTGTACGACGTGATCTTTCCCGGGCATGTCCTGCGCGTACCGGAAAGCGCCCTGCGTCCGGCTTCGCCCTGCGCCGACGAGGCAAAGGGGGCTGTGTGAGCCCTGATCCCGCGGAGTCCGGGCTCGCCTATATCGAGTTCAAGACGGCCCGGGCGCTCTACGACAAGCAGCTATCGGCGCTGGAGCCGGCCGAGCTGCGCGAGGTGCGGCGCGTCGCGGTGCGCCAGCAGGCGATCGAGTCGCGGGTGCTCGTGGCGCCCGAGGCGGGCGGCGTATGCGTTCCGCAGGCGACCCTGGATGCGGCGCTGGCCGAAATCCGCCAGCGTTACGCCGACGACGAGGAATTCGCGGCCGACCTGGGTGCGAACGGGCTGAACCTGCCCGGGCTGGAGGCCGCCCTGCGCCGGGAACTGGCGGTCGAGGCCGTGCTCGACAAGGTATCGAGCGACACGCCGCCGGTCAGCGACATCGACGCGGAACTCTACTATCGCCTGCACATCGACCGGTTCGTGCGGCCCGAACGGCGGCGCGCGAGTCACATCCTGATCACGATAAACGAGCAGTTCGGCGAGAACCGGCGCGAGGCGGCCCGGGCGCGGATAGGCGACATCGCGGAGCGCCTGTCGCGCCAGGGCGCACGCTTCGCCGAGCAGGCGGAGAAGCACTCGGAGTGCCCCTCCGCTATGCAGGGCGGGTCGCTCGGCGATGTCCGGCGGGGCCAGCTGTTTCCTGCCCTGGATGCAGTGCTGTTCGCGCTTCCCGCCGGAGGCGTGAGCGAGGTCGTGGAGTCCCCGCTTGGGTTCCACATCCTGCGCTGTGGGGCCATCCTGCCATCAGGGACGATCCCGATTCAGGAGGCGCTGCCGCACATTCGCGCGCTGCTCGCGGAGAGCCGCGTGCGCAACGTACAGCGCGAATGGCTGCGCCGAGTCCTCCGCGGCAGCGCGTCGACCGCCGGCGCGGAGGTGGTTGCCTACTGACGGAGCGCCGGTCCCGCCGGCAAGACTGTCGCGCACCCCCTCACGAGGACGGGAGCGCGCTCTTCAGGGCGTGGGTTGGTTTCGGCTGCCGCCCGGCCGCAGGCTGCGGTCAGGCGATTTCGGCCCGCGATCCGGCCTCGGCCGCCAGGGGTTCGTCGGAAACCGGATCCGCAAGCTGCCAGACCATCACGAAGCCGAGCTTGCTTCGTCCTGCGCCCGCGTCGCCGATCGCCTTTGCGACGGTACCGGCATCGCGACTGCCGGTGTCGGCAGTATCGAATGCTTCCCGCAAACGGGTGGTCGAATTCATGATCCCTTCCTCGATTCTGACTCTGGTGCCTCGTTTCGGCCGGGTCCGGCGGATGTTCGCGTCGAGGCGATCACGAAGCCGGCCCCGCCCCGGCCTGCCAACCGGCTGCACGTTACTTTGAGGGAGCGCCACGGCCAATACGTGCGAGCACGTATCAAGCGCGCAGGTCGGGGGACGTCACCCCAGGATGCGACGTGCTTGCCTGGATTCGGGACCCGAACGCGAAATGGAGAAGACCTCCGGCTACGGCGGCGATCCGGTGCGGGCATCCGCCCGGCCGCCGCGGCGGGCTACGCGGCGGCGCCGCGCAGCCGCACGACGAAAGCATAGGGGTCGTCCTGCCGTCGCTGCGCCGGCTTGAGCTTGAACTCGACCGGCGCGGTCCGGTCGAGCCGCCGCCACGCGTCCTCGAAGGACCAGAAGCGCGCGAACGCCACGTTGTAGCCGGGCGTGGCGCTGTGCAGGGGAAGGTCGGGAATCAGCGACTGGACCGGCCGGCCGAGGATCTCGTCGGACCTGGCGTCGAGCAGCCGCGCCGCGCCATCGCCGCAGAATCGCACCGCGCCGCCCGCGTCCACGATCAGCACGGCGTGCTCGCCGGGCAGGCGCCGCTCGGACCCGGGGCGGTCGCCGCCGCCCGCGGCCGAAGCACGGCCTTGCGGCACATGGTTCTTCGAGCGTTTCGTCATGGGGTTCCTCCGATCGCGTTTCTATCATGGAACCCGCGCGGCTGCAACGAAGAACATACGGGCGTCATGCGAGCCGCACCGCTCGCGGCGCGCCCGCACAGGGCGCCCGGAATCCCATAGGAATCGATCGCGGTGGAGTGCTCCGTGCGTATCGAGTTCGACGGCTCCCGCAGCGCGGCGGACTGCGATGCGCTGCCCGGGACGCCGGCCGGCCGCGGGCGGGATGCCGAACGTCCGGGCGGGGCGGTGCCGGCGGACCTGGCGGTACGGGCCTTCGATCAGGGCGGCCAGGCCATGATCATCGCGGACGCCCGAAGCCGGATCGTCGCGGCCAATCGGGCCTTCTGCACAATGACCGGCTACCGCGCCGAGGAACTGGTCGGCGCCGGCACGCGCGCCTTCGCCGCCGGGCGAACTCAGCCGGCCTTCCTGTCCCCGGCCATGCCGGCCGCGGCGAAGCCCAGCCCCTCCACGGCGCCGCCCAAGGCCTTGTTCAGGGCGGTCGCCTCGCTGCGGACCGCCTCCGCAAACTCGTTCTGGGCGTCGGCCCAGATCTCGTAGGCCGCGTGCCAGTAGCGCATCGCCTGTTCGACGCCAATCTGAGCGGGAACCGGCAGCGATCCCGGGGTCCATGCGCCCTTCCCGGCGAACAGAGCGTCCCCGATGCCGCCGGCAAGTACCGCCCGCGCGGTTTCGGCGTTCAGCGCGGCCAGGCGCGTGGCCGCGGAACAGGTGGTCTGCATCAGCGTGTGCAAGGCATTGGCGTTGGCCTGTGCCATCCCGGCGAGTCGTTCGGGCAGTGCGTCCATTGTGGCCTCCTGTCGGCAGGACTGAACCGTATCGTCGGTGCGCCGCGCTGACCGCGAGGAACTCGCCCGCAACGATGGCGCGCCGCATCTCGCCTGCATCTTAGGCTCCGGACGATCGATGTCAAACGAATCGCTCAATCGTTTCCCCGGCCGTTTTCCTGCCTACCGCAGGCCCTTGGCGAGCCCGGCCGCCTCCGGGCGCCGCCGCAGCCGCCAGGTGACGACCGGACACAGGGCGCCCACGGCGCCCAGGCTGGTCCACGCCAGGCCCCATGCCGCATAGTCGGAGCCGAGCGGGGCGCCGCGGCCCCAGTCGAGCACCAGGCCGAAAATCCAGGGACTGATCGCGCCGGAGCCGAAGCCCAGCACCGAGCGTATCGAGTAGGCGGTGCCGATCTGGCCGGGCGGGACCAGTTCGGCCAGCGCGGTGGAATGCACCGACGAGTCCGCGGTGCCGGCGAGGTTGAACAGCAGCGCCACCGCGACGACCAGGGCCAGCGGCAGTCCGAGCATCCAGCCGAAGCTCAGGGCGCAGGCCGCGCTCACGGTCGAGGCCGCCAGGATGAGCGCGGTGCGGCCCCAGCGGTCGGAAAGCCCGCCGGCCAGCGCGCTGCCGAGCATGCCGAGGAAAAAGGTGGCCGCGGTCAGCCAGGCGCCGGCACTGACTGCCTGCGTGGTCGCGGCGCCGCCCTGCGCGGCGGCGAGGAAGGCGGGCAGCCAGGCCCAGAGTCCGAGCAGTTCCCAGGCGTGGAACGCGTAGCCCCAGATCGACAGCATCGCCGGTCGGTTGCGCAGGACGGCGAGGAAATCGTGCCGGGCACCCTGGGCCGCCGGACGCGGGTGGACGACGTTCGGGGTGTCGCGCAGCACGCGGAACGCGATCAGCGTGGCCAGCACCGGGCCGCAGGCGATCAGGACGAACACTCCGCGCCAGCCCAGCGGCGCGAGCAGCGCGCCGGCGAGCACCAGCGTCAGGCCGTAGCCGAAGGAGGCCGCGGCCAGGTAGTAGCCCATCGCGCGGCCCTGGCCGCCGGCGGCGAAGCGCTGCGAGATCAGCGCCAGTCCCGGCGTGTAGGAGCCGCCCGAACACAGGCCGGCCAGTCCGTGCAGCAGCAGCGCCGACCAGAACCCGTCGGCGAACAGCGCGAAGACCAGTCCGGCGGTACTTGCCGCGACGCTGGACCAGAGGAAGGTGCGCCGGGCCCCGTAGCGGTCGGCCAGGAAGCCCACGCCGAACAGCGAGCTGAGATAGCCCAGATGCCAGGCCGACTGCACCAGGCCGGCCTCGCCCGCGCTGAGGCCCCATTGCGCCTTGAGCAGCGGCAGCACCGCCGCATAGGCGGTAAAGATCATGGCGAAGCCGGTCCGGCTGGCGCATAGCCACAACAGCCACGACCCAGCGCCCGCCCTGCGGGCCTGTCCCGCGCTCACGAGAAGTCGGCCAGCGCCGCCGGCACGTGCCGCCGCAGCAGGGCGTTGCGCGCCTGCCATTCCTCGGCCGGGGCCAGCGGCACCAGGAAGCGCACCTCGCCGCCGGCGAGCAGCGCCACCGGCAGGCCACCGCGATAGAGCACCCGGTTGGCGGTCAGCGCCGGCAGCCGAGCGCCGGGCGTGAGCAGGCCGACCAGGTTGAGCGGGTCGGCGGCCGAGAGCGAGACCAGCGCCTCGTCCGCCGGCCGGCGCCGCGTCTCGCGCAGCAGTCCGACCGCCTCGGGCAGGGCGAACTGTTCGCCGGAGAAGCCGGCGACGAAGCGCCCGCCGCGGATCTCCCCTCGCGCCTCCAGCCGCCTCAGGCAGCGCAGCAGGTCGCGCCAGGGCGGCAGCCAGTCGGCCTCGCGCGCCAGCAGCCGCCAGAACACCACGCCCCAGCGGCGCAGCAGGACGCGGGCGACATGCTCGACGGTTTCCTCGCCGGGCGGCTGCGCCGCCGTGCGGCGGGCGAGCGTCCAGCGGCCGGCGTCCTCCATGGCGAAGGCCGCGCTGCGCCGCTTGCGCCGGCCGCCGGCGTAGGGCTTGCGCCGCTCCGATGGCACCAGCAGCGCGCGCAGGCCGGCGAAGCTGTCGGCGCTCACCAGCCCGTGCGCGACCAGTTCTGCCAGCGCCGATTCCACCTGGGTGCGCAGCAGGCCGCTGGCATCGACCAGTTCGTCGAAGAAGGACGCGCCGTGCGCGCGCAGGGCCTCGAACACGCGATCTGCCTGCGAGCTCAGCGCCACCGTCTCGGGCGGCGCCCCGAGCGCCGACCACAGGCGGGCGTTCCTGCGCGCGAGCAGCACCACCGGCGTGCTGCGGACCGGCGTGGCGCCGCGTTCCGGGTCCGAGCGGCGCGCCGAAAGCCGCTGCCAGGCCACGCGCCCGGCGAGGCACAGGTCGTCCAGCCAGCGCGGCTCGTAGTCGGCGATGCGCGCCGGCAGGATCTCGGTTTCCCAGGCGCCGGCCGGCGCCTCGAAGCCTTCCAGTTGCGCCGCCGCCGCGGCCACCGCGTCCGGGCCTTCCATGCGTGCGCCGGGCGCGACCCGCTGCCACTCGAACAGGAAGCGCAGCAGCTCGCGCGCCGGTACCGGCTCGATCTCCGCGCGCAGCCGATTGACCGTGTAGCGGTGGATGCGCGCCAGCAGCCGGCGCTCGCACCACTCTTCGGCGCGCGCGCCCTCGGTATAGCGCCCGCGCAGGGCGAAACCCTCGACCTCGAGCGCGGCCAGCGCCGCGTCGATCTCGCCGGCCGGGACGGCGAGCGCTGCGGCGAGCGCGGCCGCGGTCACGGGTCCGAGCCCCTCCAGCCGCCCGCGCACCAGCTCGCGCAGCGCATCGTCGCGCGACCACGCTTCGTTCGAGTAAGGCGGCGGCGCCGCGATAGACGGATCGAGCGCGGCGCCCGGATGGACCGCCTGCGCCGGCGGCAGCCGCTCGGCCGCGATCCACAGCGCCTGTCCTTCGGCGCCGGGCGGGACGAGCCGCGTCGCCCGTCCGGCACGCGCCAGCGCATCGAGCAGCGGCGGCCAGGCGGGGTTCGCGCGTGCCTCGGATTCGGTCAGCGCGCCCAGCCAGAGCAGCGCGTCGTGCAGCTCGTCGGCATTTTCGGCGTCCGGCCAGGCCTCCTGCCGCACCCGCTCGATCGCCTCCGGATCGAGCCGGCCGATGTCGGCGGCGCTTTCCGGGTCGAGCCAGCGCCGGCTCATCACGGCCTGGGTGCGCCGCTCCTCCAGCGGCGCGTCGTCGAGGAAGGCGTAGGGCCGCGCGGAGAGCACTTCCAGCGCGAGCGGCGACGGTTCGGTGAGATCGCGCGCGAGCACCTGGACCTCGCCGGACTCGATGCCTTCGAGCAGGCGGGTCAGGCCGTCGATGTCCATCGCCTCTTCCAGGCAGTCGCGGATCGTCTGGCGCACCAGCGGATGGTCCGGCACCTCGCGCTCGCCGGCGAGGTTCTCGGCGCAGGCGAGCTGGTCGGGGAACACCGCGGCGACCAGGTCCTCGGCCTCCATGCGCTGGAGCTGCGGCGGCACCTTGCGCCCGCCGCGCATGCGCGGCAGCGCCAGCGCGACCGCCGCGTCCCAGCGCCAGCGGGTGAGGAACATCGGCGCGGCGAGCAGCGCCTGGACCAGCACCTCGCGCACGGTGGCCGCGCGCAGGTAGCCGCGCACCTCGTCGAGCGGAAAGCTGTGCGCGTGGGTGAGCGAAAGCACGATGCAGTCCTCGGTGGCGGCGGCCTGCAGCTCGAAGTTGAACTTGCGGCAGAAGCGCTTGCGCAGCGCGAGCCCCCAGGCGCGGTTGATGCGGCTGCCATGGGGCGAATGCACCACCAGGTGCGCGCCGCCGGTCTCGTCGAAGAAGCGTTCCAGGATCACCGTGGCCTGCGTCGGCAGCGCGCCGAGCGCGCGCCGCGCCGCGCCGAGGTAGTCGGCGAGCTGCCGCGCGGCCGCCGGGTCGAGTCCGATCTCGCCCGACAGCCAGGCGGCGGCCTCGGCCTCGCCGCGCTCCAGCGGCGCCGCGATCTGCTGGCGCAGCCGCGCCACGCCGAACGAGAGCGCGTCGCTGCGGCCCGGCGCCTCGCCGAACCAGAACGGGATGTTCGGCGGCGCGCCCTTCGCGTCCTCGACGCGCACCGTGCCGCGCTCGATGCGCAGGATGCGGTAGGCCGCGTTGCCGAGCTGGAAGACGTCGCCCGCCAGGCTCTCGACGGCGAAGTCCTCGTTCACCGTGCCGACCGTGTGCGCGTCCGGTTCCAGGATCACCTGGTAGTCGGCGGTGTCGGGAATCGTGCCGCCCGAGGTGAGCGCGGTCAGGCGCGCGCCGCGCCGCGCCCGCAGCATGCCGGCCACCGCGTCGTGGTGGAGCAGGGCGCCGCGGCGGCCGCGCCGCGTGGTGTAGCCCTCCGCCAGCATGCGCACGACCTCGTCGTATTCCCGGCGTGCCAGATCGCGGTAGGGCCAGGCGCGGCGCAGGCAGTCGTAGAGCGCGTCCGCGGCCCATTCCTGCGCCGCCACCTCGGCGACGACCTGCTGGGCCAGCACGTCCAGCGGCGCCGTGGAGATGCGCAGCAGCTCCAGTTCGCCGCGGCGCACGCAGTCGAGCAGCGCGGCGCACTCGGCCAGGTCGTCGCGCGAGAGCGGGAACAGCCGGCCCTTCGGCGTGCCGCCGACCGCGTGTCCCGAGCGGCCGACCCGCTGCAGGAAGGCGGCGATCGAGCGCGGCGAACCGAGCTGGCAGACCAGGTCCACCTCGCCGATGTCGATGCCCAGTTCGAGCGAGGCGGTGGCCACGAGCGCACGCAACTCGCCGCGCTTGAGGCGCTGCTCGGCATCCAGCCGCGCCTCGCGCGCCATGCTGCCGTGATGGGCGGTGACCGATTCCGCGCCGACGCGCTCGGACAGGTGGCGCGCCACGCGCTCGGCCATGCGCCGGGTGTTGACGAACACCAGCGTGGTGCGATGCCCGCCGATCAGCGCCGCCAGCCGGTCGTAGGTCCGCTCCCAGACCTCGCCGGACATCACCGCCTCCAGCGGCGCGGGCGGGACCTCGATCGCCAGGTCGCGGCTGCGCATGTGGCCGGTGTCGATGACCACGCAATCGGCGGACCCGTCGGCGCGCAGGCGCCCGGCGCCGACCAGGAAGCGCGCCACCTCCCCGACAGGCCGCTGGGTCGCCGACAGGCCGATGCGGGTCAGCCGCCGGCCGGCGAGCGCGTCCAGGCGTTCCAGCGAGAGCGCCAGATGCACGCCGCGCTTGTTCGGCGCCAGCGCGTGGATCTCGTCCACGATCACGCTGCGCGTGGCTGCCAGCATGCGCCGGCCGGACTCCGAACCGAGCAGGACGTAAAGCGACTCGGGCGTGGTGACCACGATGTGCGGCGGACGGCGGCGCATGCCGGCGCGCGCCTGCTGCGGGGTGTCGCCGCTGCGCACCAGGCAGCGGATCTCCACCCGGGGCAGGCCGAGCGCTTCGAGTTCGGCGGCGATGCCGGCCAGCGGCGCCTCGAGGTTGCGCTGGATGTCGTTCGACAGCGCCTTGAGCGGCGAGACGTAGACGACGCGCGTCTCGTCCGGCAGTTCGCCCGCGAGACCGGCGCGCACCAGGTCGTCGAGCGCGGCGAGGAAGGCCGCGAGCGTCTTGCCCGAGCCGGTCGGGGCGGCGATCAGCACGTCGCGCCCGGCGCGGATGGCGGGCCAGGCTTCGGCCTGGGCCGGCGTCGGCGCGTCGAAGCTGCGTTCGAACCAGCTGGCGACCGCGGGATGGAAGTCGGTGATCGGCATCGGCGGGGCGCTCGGGCTGTTCTGGAATTGACCGTGCCGCGGCGGACAAGTGCGCCGGCAACCGGGATTCTGCCACCTCGCGCCGCGGCGGGCAGGCGCGGGTTCGATGGAACCGGTGCCGCCGGGCCGGATCAAACCGGCCAGGGCGGGTCCGCCGGCCGGCGGGGAGGCATTGACCCGAGAGGCGGCAGGCCGGATGATGCGCCGGGCATCGCGGAACCAGCGATGCGGCACGCGGCCGCCGCGCAGGACATCGAGAACTGCGGTAAGCGAACCGCGAGGAGGAGAGCAAACAATGGCGCGACTGACGATCAACGGCAAGACCCTGGAGCTCGATGTCGAACCGGACACGCCCCTGCTCT
>DATMWM010000136.1:0-3031 GCA_035562535.1 Rhodocyclaceae bacterium
TTTGGTTGCGGGGGAAGGATTTGAACCTTCGACCTTCGGGTTATGAGCCCGACGAGCTGCCAGACTGCTCCACCCCGCGTCAGAGAGGGCGCAATTGTGCCAGCCTCAGAATCGAAACGCAAGCACTGTACCGGCGCCGGACATCAGCGAAACCACGCGCAGGCTTTGCTGGACCTGCGCGGCTGCTGTCTATGTCGTATTCGGGAGATGCCGGCAGCAGGAGTCGAACCCGCGACCTACCGCTTACAAGGCGGTTGCTCTACCGACTGAGCTATGCCGGCGCACGGGCGCGATTATACCCGACCGCGGAAGTCGATTTTGCACGATGCATCAGAGCGTTGCCCGCCCTTTGGTGCCGATCGGCTTTGGGGTAGACTGCCCCATCCGGACCAACCCGACCGCCGTGGCATGGAGATGCAATCCGCTGCCGATACGAGACCAGTCCTCAGGCTGCTGGTGATCGAGGATTCGGAGGACGATGCGTTCCTCCTGCTGCACCGCTTCCGCGAGTCCGGTTATGCCTGCGTGTCGGCCCGGGTGGACAATCCGCAGGAGATGCGGCGGGCGCTGGTCGAACAAGCCTGGGACGCCGTGCTCTCCGATCACAGCATGCCGCAGTTCAGCGCCTTCGCCGCCCTGCGCCTGCTGCAGGACATGAACATCGACCTGCCGTTCATCATCGTCTCGGGCGTGATCGACGAGGAGACCGCGATCACCGCCATGCGGGCGGGCGCGCACGACTATCTTTCCAAGAACCGCCTGGACCGCCTGGTGCCGGCGGTGGAGCGGGAGATGCGCGAGGCGCGCAACCGCTCGGAGCGGCGCACCGCACTCGAAGCCCTGCGCGAGAACGAGGCCCGGCTGCGGGCGCTCGCCAGCAACCTGCCGGGCATGGTCTTCCAGCTTGTCCGCGAGACCGGCGGCGCCTATCGCTTTCTCTATGCCAGCGAGGGGACGACAGCCGTGCTGGGCGTGCGTCCCGCCGATCTGATCGCCGCGCCCGAGCGCTTTTTCGAGATGGTGCGCGAGACCGACCGCGACGACCTCCTGACTGCCTTCGACGAATCCGCGCTTTCCGCCTCGACGGTGAACTGGGAAGGGCGGATCGCGGCGCCGGGCGGCGACGAGAAGTGGATCAACCTGCGCTCGTCGCCGCGACGCATCGTGTCCGGGCCGCTCCTGTGGGAAGGCGTGGTGGTGAACATCACCCAGAGCAAGCTGGCCGAACAGGAGCTGCGGCGCTCGCGGACCCAGCTCGCGGAGCTGTCGTCGCACCTGCAGGTGATCAAGGAGGAGGAGCGCGAGCGCATCGCCCGCGACATTCACGACGAGCTCGGCGGCAATCTCGTCGCCATCAAGTTCGCCGTGGCGCTGCTGTCGCAGAAGATTCCGGGCGAGTCCGAGCCGCTGCGGGAACGCGTGCGTGCGATCGAGTCTGTGGTGGACGATGCGATCGCCACCGCCGGCCGCGTCGCCCGGGAATTGCGGCCCGGGATCCTGAAGGACTTCGGGCTGGCGGCCGCGGTCGAGTGCCAGGCCGAAGACTTCTCCCAGCGCACCGGCATTCCCTGCAAGGTGTTGTGCGCCGACTACGATGCCCTGCCCACGGTGGAGACTTCCACCGCGCTCTTCCGCATTTTCCAGGAGGCGCTCACCAACATCAGCAAGCACGCGCAGGCCACCGAGGTGCGCGTGCGCCTGGTCCAGGAGGCGGGCGACGTGCTGCTCGAAATCTGCGACAACGGTCGCGGCATCGATCGCAAGGCCCTGTCCAAGCCGAAGTCCTACGGGCTGCGCGGCATCCGCGAGCGCATCAAGGCCTTGCAGGGATCCCTGGAAATCGGCCGGAATCCGGGTGGCGGAACGCGGATCACGGTGCGGGCGCCGCTGGACGAAGGGTCCGGCGAGTCCGCCGCGACCGGGGCCGCCGACCAACAGAACGATCGTGAGGTAGCCTGAAATCATGCTCAGACCAATACGGGTACTCATCGCCGACGACCACGCCATCGTGCGCCAGGGGCTGCGCCAGATCCTGTCGGACACCGAGGACATGGTGGTGGCCGGCGAGGCGTCCAACGGCGTCGAGGTCGTGCAGATGGTGCGGGCCGGCCAGTTCGACCTGGTGCTGATGGACGTCTCGATGCCGGACCGCAACGGCATCGACGCGCTCAAGCTGATCCGCAAGGAGCTGCCGAAGCTGCCGATCCTGGTGCTGTCCATGCATCCGGAGGAGCACTACGCGATCCGCGCACTCAAGGCCGGCGCCGCCGGCTACCTGACGAAGCAGAGCGCCCCGGACCTGCTGGTCCACGCCATCCGCCAGGTGGCCAACGGCAAGAAGTACGTCAGCCCGGCCGTGGCCGAGCAGCTTGCCAATGCCATCGACGAGGACCTGGACAAGCCGCCGCACGAAAAGCTGTCCGACCGGGAATACCAGACCCTGGTCATGATCTCCTCCGGCAAGACCCTGACCGAGATCGGGGACGAACTCAACCTGAGCGTGAAGACGGTGAGCGTGTATCGCGCCCGCCTGCTGGAAAAGATGCACATGAAGAACAACGCCGAGCTGACCCACTACGGTCTGAAGCACGGCCTGGTCGATTGATCCGCGCGGCATGGGGCGCATCCGGCGCCGCCTCAAGCGGCGCCACCGGCAATCCGTAAAACCGCCCTGGCCGGTCCGCCGAGCAGTCACCCGATGAGCGACACCTCCCAGCCCTCCGAGATCGCCCGCGAAGCGCTACGTCGCCTCGCGCTGCGCCGCATCGCGCCGACGCCGGACAACTACCGGGCGCTCTACTGCGAGATCTCGGGCGACGCCAGCGCCGAACCGTTCCCGGAAAAGTCACTGAAGGCGATCGCCATCCGCCTGCCGCGCGAAACGCCGGCCCAGGTGCGCTTCGTCCGCCAGTTCGACGAAGCGATCGCGAAGCGGGACTGGGTCGCCATGCGCACCGCCCTGGCCGCCGCCCTCCAGGATGAAGCGCCCGCGCCCCTGGCCTGGCACGCGCTGCTCAAGGATCTCCTGGCC
>DATMWM010000137.1:0-4843 GCA_035562535.1 Rhodocyclaceae bacterium
GGACCCGAACATCGTGAACATCGCGGTGCGCGGCGTGTTCGACGACTGCCAGGACATCGTCAAGGCGGTGTCCAACGACCTGGACTTCAAGGCGCGCTACCGCATCGGCACGGTCAATTCGATCAACTGGGCGCGGGTCGCGGCCCAGGTCGTTTATTACTTCAAGGGCTACTTCGCCGTCACCACGTCCAACGACCAGCAGGCGAGCTTCGCCGTGCCCTCGGGCAACTTCGGCAACATCTGCGCCGGCCATATCGCCCGCATGATGGGGCTGCCGATCTGCCGCCTGATCCTGGCCACCAACGAGAACGACGTGCTCGACGAGTTCTTCCGCACCGGCCGCTACCGGCCGCGCGGCACGGCCGAGACCCGGCAGACCTCCAGCCCCTCGATGGACATCTCGAAGGCCTCGAACTTCGAACGCTTCGCCTTCGACCTGCTCGGGCGTGATCCGGCGAGGATCCGCGAACTGTGGGCGGCGGTGGACCGCGGCGGCAGCTTCGATCTGGGCGGCAGCGCCGAGTTCGCCCGGATCGGCGAGTTCGGCTTCGTCTCCGGCACCAGCAGTCATGCCGATCGCCTGGAGACCATCCGCCGCGTCTGGCGCGACTACGGCCTGATGATCGACCCGCACACCGCCGACGGGCTCAAGGTCGGGCTGGAACATCGCGAGGCCGGAATTCCGCTGGTCTGCCTGGAGACCGCGCTGCCGGCCAAGTTCGAGGAGACTATCCGCGAGGCCCTGGGGCGCGACCCGGAGCGGCCGGCGGCCTACGGCGACATCGAGAGCCTGCCGCAGCGCTGCAAGGTGATCGACCGGGACGAGAAGGCGGTCAAGCGCATCATTGCGCAGGCGGTGGAAGGGGGCCGTCCATGAGTTTCCCGGACGCGCGCGAATTCTGGAACCAGCGCTTCTCGGGCGAGGACTATCTGTTCGGCACCGAGCCGAATGTCTTTCTCGCCGCGCAGTCCGGGCTGCTGCTGCCCGGGCAGCGTGCGCTGTCGCTGGCCGACGGCGAGGGCCGCAACTCGGTCTGGCTCGCCGCCCAGGGTCTGGAGGTCGACGCGCTGGAAATCTCGCCGGTGGCGGTGGACAAGGCCCGGGTGCTCGCAGCCGGGCGCGGGGTCGCGCCGAATTTCCACGCGGGCGACCTGCGCGAATGGGACATGGGCGAGGCGCGCTACGACATCGTCGCGGCGATCTTCATCCAGTTTCTGTCGCCGGCCGAGCGTCCCGCGGTCTTCGCCCGCATCGTCCGGGCCCTGCGGCCCGGCGGCCACCTGATCCTGCAGGGCTACACGCCGAAGCAGGTGGAGTACAAGACCGGCGGCCCGCCGAATGCGGAAAACATGTACACCGAGGCGCTGCTGAGGAATGCGTTCGCGGATCTCGAAATCCTGCACCTGCAGGAGCACGAGGGCCATCTGGCCGAGGGAACCGGACACCTGGGCTGGTCGGCCCTGATCGATCTGGTGGGGCGCAAGCCGGAACGTTGAGGCGAAGCGCGTCGCGCTCCGGCAAGGTGGAAGACCGCTACAGGTAGATCACCGCCGGGAAGACCGTGGCGGCCAGGACGAGCACCAGCCATTCCATGTTGTGGCGCGCCAGGAATCCGGTGAAATGCAGGACCAGGACCGCGATCGCGACGATGTAATACAGGATGAACCACATTCCCGGCGCCCCCTGAGGTTGTTATCGGTTGCCGCGGCTGCCCGCACCGCATGCCGGCGATTTTTATACCGTCTTTCGGCCGGGCGCGGCAAGCTAATTTTCCACGTGACGCAATGACAGATCCACGGCCCTGACGTCCTTGGTCAGGCTGCCGATCGAGATCCGGTCCACGCCGGTCTCGGCGATCTGCCGCACGCGCGACAGGTCCACGCCGCCGGACGCCTCCAGTTCGGCGCGCCCGCCGGCGATCGACACCGCCTCGCGCATCTGCTCCGGCGTCATGTTGTCGAGCAGGATCATCGTGGCGCCGGCGCCGAGGGCCTCGCGGAGCTGGTCGAGCGTTTCCACCTCGATCTGGATGAAGACGTTGCTCGGCGCGATCCGGCGGGCGGCCTCCAGGGCCGGTATCACGCCGCCGGCGGTGATCACGTGGTTCTCCTTGATCAGCACGCCATCATAGAGCCCGATGCGGTGGTTCACCCCGCCGCCGATCCGCACCGCGTACTTCTGCGCCAGGCGCAGGCCCGGCAGGGTCTTGCGCGTGTCCACGATTCGGGCGCCGGTCCCGGCGACCGCGTCGACGTACTGGCGCACCGTGGTCGCGGTTGCGGAGAGCAGTTGCAGGAAGTTGAGCGCGGTGCGCTCGGCGGTGAGCAGCGCCCGGGTCTCGGCCGTGATCTCGCAGAGCTTCTGGCCGGCGCGGATCCGGTCGCCTTCGTGCGCCTGCCAGACGATCTGGGCGCGCCGGTCCAGCGTGCGGAAGCAGGCCTCGAACCAGGCGCCGCCGCAGAGCACGGCCTCCTCGCGGCTCACCACCGCACCGCGCGCATCGCGTCCGGACTCGGTGAGCAGCGCGGTCAGGTCGCCGGTGCCGATGTCCTCCGCGAGCGCCGCGGCGACGTTCCTCTCGACCTCCACCCTGAGCTGTTCCGGGAAATCCATGATCCGCCGTCCGTCGTTCCCAAGCCCGGATTCTAGCACCCGGGGGGCAGCCGCCGGCCGCGTGCCGCGGCGGCAATGACGATAGACTACGACGGCCGGCCGGGCCGGCCTCCGGACGCGCCGGAGCGGCGCTCGTCGAGCGCGATCGCCACCCCGCTGGCGGCGATCACCAGGCCGCCGGCCATGGACAGGCCGTCCGGCAACTGCCCGAACACCAGCCAGCCCAGCAGCGTGGCCCAGACGAGCTGGACGTACTGGAACGGGCTCAACGTGGATGCCGGGGCGAGGCGGAAGGCCCGGGTGAGCAGGAAATGGCCGGTGCCGCCGTAGATCCCGAGCGAGCAGATCAGCAGCGCCTGGCGCCAGTCGGGCATCGGCCCGCTCCAGTACCAGGGCAGCGCCAGGGTCATCACGGCCGTGCCCACCAGCGCCGTGTAGAAGACCATCGTGACCGCATTCTCGTGGCGGGCGATGCGGCGCGTCAGGATCTGGTAGCCGCTGTAGGCGACCGCCGCCACCAGCGCCGCCGCGACGCCGGCGGCCGGCAGCGTCCCGCCGGGTCTGGCGATCAGCAGCACGCCGGCGAAGCCGGCGAGCACGGCGACGTAGCGCCGCCCGCCCACCGCCTCGCCCAGCAGGGGAACCGCCAGCACGGTGACGATCAGCGGCGCGACGAAGAAGATCGCCGTGGACTCGGCCAGCGGCATGATCCGCAGCGCCGCGACGCCGAAGCCGGTGGTCGCCACCAGCAGGAGCGCGCGCAGCACCTGTTCGACCGGGTGCCGCGTGGCGATCAGCCGGCCGCGCATCGACCAGCCGAGGACCAGCAGCATCAGCAGGAAGTGGAAGGTGTAGCGGGCCCACACCAGCATCGGGACGGGAAAGGTCTGGGCGAGATGCTTGGCGGTCGTGTCCAGCGTGGCGAACAGCAGCATCGCCATCAGGAACAGGGCGATTGCGCGCAACGGGTGATGGGCGGGTTCGCTCAAGGGCAGGACGCTCGGATCGCGCGCGCCGGGACAGGGATCCACCCGGGCGCGAAGCGCGCATAATAGTGCGGTTCGGGTGGACAGAGCGCCGCGCGACGCACCCGCGCAGCGGCGCCGGGAGGAGGTTGCACATGGCCGAAAAGGTAGCGCTCTATGTCGGCGAGTCGCTCAGCCGCTACCGCTTTCCCGAAGGGCATCCGTTCAGCATCGACCGCCAGCGCGCCTTCTGGAACGAGGCGGTGAAGCAGGGGCTGGACAAGCGGGTGAGCGTTTGCCCGCCGCGGCATGCCGGCCACGCCGAACTGCGGCGCTTCCACACGGACGAGCACATCGAGCGGGTCGCAACCGGCTCGCGGCTCGGCGAGGGCTATCTCGACTACGGAGACACGCCGGCCTTCCCCGGCATCTTCGAGGCGGCCGCGGCCGTCGGCGGCACCGCGCTCGAGGCGTTGGAACGCATCATGGCCGGCGAGGCGCTGCGCAGCTTCCAGCCGGTGGGCGGGCTGCATCACGCGCGCGCCCACGCGGCCGCCGGCTTCTGCGTGTTCAACGACCTGGCCCTGGTGATCCGCTCGCTGCACGAGATCCACGGGGTCAAGCGGGTCGCCTACGTGGACATCGATGCCCACCACGGCGACGGCGTGTTCTACGCCTTCGAGGACGATCCGGACGTCATCCTCGCGGACATCCACGAGGACGGCCGCTTCCTCTACCCGGGCACCGGCCACGAGCACGAGACCGGCACCGGCGAGGCGGTCGGCACCAAGCTCAACCTGCCGCTGCCGCCCGGCGCCGGCAACCGCTACTTCGCTGAAGCCTGGGAGCGGGCGCTCGACCACCTGCGCGGCTACCGTCCGGAGTTCGTCGTCCTGCAGTGCGGCGCCGACAGCCTGCTCGGCGACCCGCTCGCCCACCTGCGCCTGACGCCGGAATCCCACGCCCGCGTGGCGCGCGACCTGCGACTGCTGGCCGAGGACATGTGCCAGGGCCGCATGATGGCCTTCGGCGGCGGCGGCTACGACCTGGACAACCTGGCGGCGGGCTGGTGCGCGGTGCTCGCGGAGATGGTCGAGATCGGCTGAACGCTCGCTACTGCGGGATACCCGATGCGCCGGGTCGAGCGCTCAGTAAGAGCGCAGGCCGAGTTCGCCGAAATAGCGATGCAGGTCGGCCCGAGCGACGACGTTGATCTGCTCGGACCACAGGTCCACCGGATTGAGCTCGTCGGTCAGCACGGGTG
>DATMWM010000138.1:0-3722 GCA_035562535.1 Rhodocyclaceae bacterium
GGCCGGCAAAGCTGCGCGTGAGCGCCGCCTCCAGATCGAGGTTGTAGAGCATGCGCCGCACGTCGCGGGCGAAGGAGTCTCCCTCGCCGATCCGCGCCATGAACCCGCAGAGCGCCTGGTAGGCCTGGTCGGAAACCGGGCCGACCGGAATTTCGAAGAATTCGCCGGCGATGGGCGCTGGCGACTCCCAGCGCGACTTGCGCGCCTTCGGCGCCGCGACCACGACCCGGTGGCCGGCGCGGGAAAACGCCGCCACCATCTGGCGCACGTGCACCGCCCCGCCCTTGGTGCCGAGGACCGGAATGCCCAGATCCGGGCAGAGGTAGAGGATCTTCATCGGCCGGCAGTCTACCGGGTTTCGCCCGGGCGCAGCCCTGCGGACAGGCGATCCAGTTCGGCGCAGCCGGCCGCGAAGGCGGCCTCGTCCGCGAGGTCCCGGCGAACCAGTTGGGCGAGATAGAGCACTTCCTGGCTGGTCCGGTGCCAGCGCAGCGTGCCCGACGCGGGAACCCGCCCGGCGCGGCCGGCGTAGCCGTCCAGATAGGCTGCCGCGGCCTGCTCCAGCAACTCCGGCGAGCCGGCCAGCGCCGGCACGTCGTATTTCAGGAAGGCCAGGAAGCGGCCCACGTCCAGGCTCGCGTCGCCGTAGCCCGCGTCGTCGAAGTCGATCACCGACCAGTTCCCGCCGTCGGCCAGGATCTGGGTGCAGCGGAAGTCGCCGTGGCAGAACACCGGCTCGCCCGGCGCGGGACGCGCCGCTTCCAGCCTGGCGGCGACCGCGCGAAAGATCTCGGCGTGTGCGGGGCGGACGAACGCCAGCCAGTCGAGCCGCTCGACCACCGTCGGCCACGGGTCCTTCAGCGCGCCGACGTGCGGACCGGCCGCGTGCAGCGCGTGGATCTCGGCGTGGATCGCGCCGATGCGGCGCAATGGCGCCTCCAGAGCGTCCGGGCCGATCTCGCCGGCGAGCGGGCGGCCCGGCAGACACTCCTGGACGAACACCCCCCGCTCGGCCCGGCACTCCTTCACCCGCGCCACCCGGAACGAGGCGCCTGCCCAGGTCGCCGCGTCGCTCACCGCGGCTATCCTGGCCGCGATCGGACCCGCGTCCTTGCCCTCCACCACCTTGACGATGTCCGGCCCCGGCCCCGCGGCGTCGCAGCGGCCGCGCAGGGTCAGCCTGCGCATCGGCACGTAGCGCAGCACCTCGACCGGCGCGCCTCCCGCGGCCGCGGCGTGCTCCATCCCGTCGACCACCCGGCCGGCGGACGGCAGCCCCGGATCCGCGGGAAACGGCGCGTCCAGCAGTTCGCCCCGCTTCGGCGTGTAGAAGAAGGTGTGGCCGCGAAACCCGGAGCGCGGCAGCGGGCCTTCGGGCTGGTAGGACAGGTAGATCCGCTTGAAGCGCCAGCGGCCCTGGGCGTCGCGCGCGAAGGTGGCGAGCCGCCGCTCGCGTATCGGGCTGGCCAGCGCCTGCTGCTCGCCGATCGCCAGGAACAGGTGGTTGCGGCCCAGGTGATCGCGCATCGCCTGCAGCGCCGGGCGCAGCGACTCGACCGGGTCGAGGAAGGCGAACACGGCGTCCGCGCCGTCGACGCCGCCGGCCCGTCCGGAGGGGAAGGAGCCCGGCTGCGCTGCGCTGCCGGGCCGGGCAGGGCCGGAACCGAATGTCATGTGGATTGCCTGGGGCGTGGTCCGGCCGGCCGGGCCGGCGGGATGCGGGTAGGACGGCGGCGCGCGGAGCATCTCGTCCGTCCCCGCGCGCCGCCCGCGATCAGGAAGCCAGCGCTTCGGGCGCCCAGTCCTCCAGGGAGAACCGTTCGGCCAGCGCCGCCGCCACGCTGGCGGCCGGTTCGGCGAAGACCTTGCGGACCAGCCCGACGACGAAGTTCAGCCCGTCGAACCCGACCGATTCGCGCTGGCGGCAGCACTCGCCCGCAAGCGCCGCGTCGATCGCCTGCCACAGGGCCTGCGGCGTGGCCACGCTCGGGTGCAGGGTGCAGGCCAGGCCCATCTCGTCGAGCCGGCTGCAGCGGATCCACTGTTCGAGGCGGGGCTCGACACGCGGCACCAGCACTGCCTTCTTCTGCAGCGCCAGGATCTCGCAGACCGTGTTGTAGCCGCCCATGGACACCACCACGTCGGCCGCCGCGATGCAGGCGGTCATCTCGGGGCAGAAATCCATCAGCACCAGGTCGTCGCGGTGCGCGTAGCGCTGGCGCATCGAGATGCGCGCCGCCTCCGGCATGTCCGGGCCGAACACCGCGACCGTGCGGGTCGGCTCGGCGGCGCGGCGGGTCTCCATGCCGGCCAGGAAGGTTTCCACGAGTTCCTTGCCGTCGCCGCCGCCGCCCACGGTGCACAGCACCAGCTTCTCGCCGTTCGGCGCCAGGTGCTCGCGCATCTCCTCGGTCTTGGCCGCATCGGCATGCCGGTCGATGTAGCCGGCGTAGCTCACCTTGCGCGCCAGGCTGGCGGGCAGTTCGTATTCCTTGACGAAGTCGAACACCTCGGGCAGGCCGTAGATCACCACTTCGTCGTAATAGCGGTCGATCGCCTCGTAGGTCTTGTTCTCCTTCCACTGCTTCACGATGCGCTCCGGCTCGTCCAGGATGTCGCGCAGGGTCAGGATCATGCGCGGGCGGTTCGGCATGTTGCGGATGTGCTCCAGCGCCGGCAGCATCTCCTTCTTCATGCCCAGCGGCACGTTGTCGACGAAGACCACGTCCGGCTGGAAGCTGATGATCGAGGCCAGGATCAGCTGTTCGCGCATCAGCTTGACCGCGTCGAACTCCACCGGCAGGAACTTCGAGGCGTACTTCTCGTCGCCGACCTTGGTCACGCTGGGCAGCTTGATGTAATCGACGCCGGCCGGCAGCTTCAGGCCCTGCACCGCCGAGGAGCCGGTCAGGATCAGCGCCGCCGCGCCTTCCAGGGCGCCGGTCACCGCCTGGCAGATCGCCTGGGTGCGGCGGATGTGGCCCAGCCCGAAGGTGTCGTGCGAGTAGAACAGCAGGCGGCCGGCGCGCGACTTGTCGGTGGCCGGGGCCGGGCGGACCGGCGCCGCCAGCGGCAGCGCGACGGCCGGACGGGCCAGTTCGGCGGCCGGCACGACAGCTTCGCCGACCCCGTCATGGGACCGGGCGGCGCGGCTGTGCGGCGCCGAGCCGGCGAACGGGCGGCGTACCGCGATCCGCGCAGCCTGTTCGACCGAGCAGCGCGCCGACTCGGCGGTCTTCGTAAGTTGGGGTTCGACGATTTTGGTCATTTTTCCGGCCTCCGCATGGGGTTGGGAATTTTTTCCCACGCCCAGCTTTGAGCAGCATCCGTGCCACCCGCCGAAGCCAGTTGAAAAGCGTTCGCAGCGCCGATTGTTACAGCGCTGAAATATTTCAGTTTGTTTGCACCGGATCGAGGCCCCGGCGGACGCCCGAACGACCGGCGTGGGGGAAAATCCCCCACGCCATTGCGGCAGATGCCCCAACAAAAAGTGGGGCAAATCCCCCGAGTGGGTGAAATAAGTGAAACAAGTCACGCCGAAAGGTGGCGCCGGGTCTCTTCACGATCCGCGGCCGTCCTGAGACGGTGGGATACGGGCTGCGCCCTATCCCACCCTACGCCGCCCTCGTAGGGTGGAATAGCCCCGTCAGGGGCGTATTCCACCGTTTCGGCGCGGATCACGGCCGTCGAAAACCGACCCTCCGACGGCGGGATACGGGCTG
>DATMWM010000139.1:0-2909 GCA_035562535.1 Rhodocyclaceae bacterium
TCTCATGACCGCAAGACACCTGCCACTCAATCGACGTGAGTCATACGGCAGCTCAGGCCGACGAACGGGTCAGTTCCGCGAGCCATCGAGATCCCAACCCCCCTTCACCGCCCGCCCAACGCAGGCGAATGCGCGTGACACTGCACAGGAACAGCACCCCACCGGGCGTCACGCAACTTTGGTCCCGCGGCGATGCTCAGCGTTCACGACGGCGAATGGTTGAACAGGTACTCGCCGATTGGCTTCTCCCCTGCCTCGCCCACCGCGATCAGGCGCATGCGCATCGTGAACGCCGGCATCGTCTTCAGCCAAGCCGCTGATGGGATCATCAGCACCTCGCCCGTCTGCGCGTCGAACGGGACGTCGGCGAGGCGCACTTCCGCCGCGTCGCCGCCGATGCTCACGACATCGAGGCGCTGCACGCCGGCGAGCGGCGCGTGCAGGCGCGAGACGACCGCGTCGTCGTCCGCACCGATGGTGCAGTTCACGCTGCCGCCGGGATCGAGCCGGTATTCGCGCACGGACAGGCCCGCCCGCTTCATCGCCTCGACGAAGGGCGCTGAAGCGACCAGGCTCACCCGGCCCTCCGTCACCGCCGCGCGCACGCCGGCGGCGAGCGCGGCGATTTCGTCGAGCCGACCGGCGCAACGGGCGCAGGCGAAGAGGTGTTCTTCAAGCAGCGCTTCGCGCTGCTGCGGCAACTCGCCCAGGTAATAGGCTGCGAGTGTGTCGAAGCCGATCGGTCTATTGCACTTCATCGTCCGTCCTCCTCCGCGCCCATGCACCGGCGCAGGCGCGCGAGCGCCCGGTGGCGAATCACGCGCACGTTGCCGGGACTGAGCGACAGTTCGGCGCCCAGCTCGTCCGACCCCTTCTCGGCGAAGAAGCTGAGCACCACCACCGAACGCTCGCGCTCCGGGAGCGCGTCCAGGCAGGCGGCGAGGCGATCGGGATCGAGCGCCAGCGGCTCGGGTGCTTCGAATGCTTCGGCCGCGTCGCCCCAGGTCTCGAGCAGCGCCGCGCGCCGGCGCGTGCCGCGCCGCAGCTCCAGCACCGTCATGCGGCTGGCGCCGAGCACGAACGAGGCGATCCGCTCCGGTTCGCGCACCTGCCCGGCGCGCAGGCGTTCGAGCGTCATTAGGAGCACCTGCTGCACGAGGTCCGCCGCCGCGTGGGGATCGCGCAGGTGGCGCAGGCCGTAGAGGCGCACCCGCGGCGCAAGACGGCGGTAGAGCGCGGCTTCGGCCGCCGCGTCGGGTGCGGCGCCGGCCTCGGCGATGCGCCGGGCAAGCGCGCCGTCCTCGAGCACGGCGAGGTGGGTATCCGCGGGCACGGACCGAGCATAGCGGGCATTTCAGCGGATGTGTAACGGGCGTGCGGTTCGTTACACATCCCCGGCACCACCCCACCACAGCGAGGAGGCAACCATGATCACCAACACCACGAGCGGCACCAATCTGCACGAGATCGCCCAAGGCATTTTCCGCATCAACACGCCGGTGGAGATTCCCGGCGCGTCCGGCTTCAGCTTCAATCAGTACCTGATCTCCGACGAGGCGCCGCTGCTCTTCCACACCGGGCCAAAGCGCCTGTTCCCGCTCGTCGCGGAGGCGATCGGCAAGGTCGTGGCGCTCGGGCGGCTGCGCTATGTGGCGTTCTCGCACTACGAGGCCGACGAGTGCGGGGCGCTGAACGACTTTCTGGCCGCGGCGCCGGACGCGGTTGCCGTCTGCGGTCAAGTGGCGGCGATGGTGTCGGTGGACGACGTGGCGGTCCGTCCGGCGCGGGCGCTGGCCGACGGGGAGGTGCTGCGCACCGGCCGCCATGCCTTGAAGTGGCTGGACGCGCCACACGTGCCGCACGGCTGGGAATGCGGCTTCATGATGGAGTTGGAGACGCGCACCCTGCTCTGCGGCGATCTTTTCACTCAGGACGGCGCGGGTGCCGTGGCGCTCACCGAGGGCGACATCCTCGGGCCGAGCGAGGCCTTCCGCCGGCAGATGGACTACTACGCGCACGCGCCACACACGGCGGCGACGCTGGAGCGGCTCGCCGGCGAGCAGCCGCAGGTGCTCGCCTGCATGCACGGCAGCGCCTGGCGGGGAGACGGCGCAGCGATGTTGCGCACCCTCGCCCGCGCGCTCGCGAGTCCCGCGCCGATGCGCGCGGCGGCATAGGAGATCTAGCCGCCGCGCGAGCCTGTCTCAGGACAATGATGGATCGTAGTGCGGCGCCGTCGGGGCGCACCTCGACCAGATGGCACCCCAATAGATTCTGCAGTCATGGTGCAACCGAGGCGGCGGCGCAGCGGATTTCCAGGCGTAGCGCGCTGCGGGGAATAATCCGCGGCCGCTTCCTGTTATCTGTGAGCTGTACCCCCCACCACAACAGGAGACGAGACATGAACCTCAAGCACATCGTTGCAGCGCTGGGAATCGCCGCCACCGTCGCGGCCGCCCCGGCTCTCGCCGACACGCCGCTGAAGTTCGACGGCGCCATCGGGTCGCAGCCGCTGCGCGCCAACGCCGCAGTTAACGCGGTTCGCGGCGTCAATCCGGGCGGCATCCCCTGGGTCATCAGGACCTTCCGCGCAGACATCAAGCCGGCCTCGCCGGCCGGGCGCGGCGCCGGTGAAGTGCGCATCCTCGCCCGCGGCGAGGGCCTGCTGCTCGGCGGCGGCGACACAGTGGGCGCCCGGGGCGGCACCCGGTTCGTGGTCGCGGCCCTGTTCTGCCGGGACTCGACGGGCGCGTCGGTCGGGCCGTTCCACTCGGCGCCAGCGGACCTGGACGTGAACGGCGACTTCCTGATCGACAGCCCGCTTGCGGATTCGGCAGGCGCTGCGCCGCCCGCCGTCTGCGGCGACAGGCTCGACAACCGTCCGGTACTGCTGATCCGCAGTGCCGCGA
>DATMWM010000140.1:0-4169 GCA_035562535.1 Rhodocyclaceae bacterium
GACGGCGGCAAGTCCTCCGCGGTGCGCTACGACGGCTTCGCCCGCGACCGCGCGCAGCTCAAGGCCTACCTGGACAGCCTGTCGGCCGTGACCCGCCAGGAATTCGACGGCTGGACCAGGCCGCAGCAGCTCGCCTTCCTGATCAACGCCTACAACGCATTTACCGTGGAGAAGATCCTGACCCGCTGGCCGAAGCTGAAGTCGATCCGCGACTTCGGCAGCTTCATCGGCAATCCCTGGAAGGACGAGTTCTTCACCCTGCTCGGCAGGCCGATGACCCTGGACGGCATCGAGCACGACACGATCCGCGCGCCCGGCGCCTACGACGACCCGCGTATCCATTTCGCGGTGAACTGCGCCTCGATCGGCTGCCCGATGCTGCGCGAGGAAGCCTATGTCGCAGCGCGCCTGGACGCCCAGCTCGACGAGCAGACCGCGCGCTTCCTCTCCGACCGCTCGCGCAACCGCTACGACCCGGCCTCGGCGAAGCTGCTGGTGTCGAAGATCTTCGACTGGTACGGCAAGGACTTTTCGCGCGGCTGGAAGGGCACCGACTCGGTGCCGCAGTTCCTCGCCCGGTATTCGGATCGACTGGCCGACACCCCGCGCGAGCGCGACCGAATCCGCGCCCAAGAGGTCCCGGTCGCGTTCCTCGACTACGACTGGGCGCTGAACGAAGCCCGGCGGTGACGCCGCCGGCCATCCCCAACGTTTCCAAGGAAAGGACACTCATGTCTCTACGTCCCGCACTCGCCGCGCTGCTCGCCGCGGCAACCCTGTTCATGCTCCAGAACGCGCGCGCCGCCGACGCGCCGGCCTACGCCAAGCCCGCTCCGGACGAGATCAAGCGCCGGCTCACCTCCGAGCAGTACTACGTCACCCAGAAGGACGGCACCGAGCCGGCCTTCCGCAACGCCTACTGGGACAACAAGCGGCCCGGCATCTATGTCGACGTGGTCTCGGGCGAGCCGCTGTTCAGTTCCCTGGACAAGTACGACTCGGGCACCGGCTGGCCGAGCTTCACCCGGCCGCTCGACCCGACCAACCTGGTCGAGAAGCCGGACCGCAAGATCTTCGTCGTGCGCACCGAGGTACGCAGCCGGCACGGCGACTCCCACCTCGGCCACGTCTTCGACGACGGTCCGGCGCCCACCGGCAAGCGCTACTGCATGAACTCCGCGGCGCTGCGCTTCATTCCCGTCGAGGACCTGGAAAAGGAAGGCTACGGCCAGTACCGGGCGCTGTTCGACAAGGCGGCGAAGAAGTAGATGGGGGCGGCGCTGTCGGTGGTGATGCCGGTGCTGAACGAGGCGCCGGCGATCGCGGAGGCGCTTGAGCGGCTGCAGCCGCTGCGCCGGCGCGGCGCCGAAGTGATCGTGGTCGACGGCGGCAGCCGGGACGGCACCGGCGCGCTCGCCGCGCTGCATGCCGATCGGGTGCAGCGCTGCGCCCCCGGCCGCGCCGTGCAGATGAACGCCGGGGCGGCCGCGGCGACCGGCGAGGTGCTGCTCTTCCTGCACGCCGACTGCCGGCTCCCGGAGGATGCCGACCGCATGATTGCGGCGGCGCTGCGCGATCCGCGGCGCCACTGGGGCCGCTTCGACGTGGCGATCGAGGGGCGCCATCCGCTGCTGCCGGTCATCGCCTGGTTCATGAACCGGCGCTCGCGGCTCACCGGCATCTGCACCGGCGACCAGGGCATCTTCGTGCGCGCCGCGACCTTCCGCGCCTGCGGCGGTTATCCGCCGCTCGCGCTGATGGAGGACCTGGCCTTCTCGAAGAGGCTGAAGGCGCACGGCTGGCCGGCGGCGCTGCCCGGCCCGATCGTCGCTTCCGGCCGGCGCTGGGAGACGCGCGGCACGCTGCGCACCGTCCTGCTGATGTGGCGGCTGCGGCTCGCCTACTTCCTCGGGGCGGATACGCGCAAGCTCGCCGCGATCTATGACGGCCCGCGGCGCTGAAGCCGTGCGGCTGGCGGTGCTGGCCAAGGCGCCGGTGGCCGGCGCGGTGAAGACGCGCCTGATCCCGGCGCTCGGCGCGGAAGGCGCGGCGGCGCTGCACCGCAGGCTGGTGCGCCACACGCTGGAAACCGCGCGGCGGGCGGCGATCGGCCCGGTGGAGCTGTGCTGCGCCCCCGCCGCGGGACATCCTTTCTTTGCGCAATGCCGGGCGGATCTCGGCATCGAACTCACGGTCCAGTCCGAAGGCGACCTGGGCAGCCGCATGTCGGCGGCGTTCGCCCGCCTGCTGCCCGCCGGCCCGGCGATCCTGATCGGCGCGGACTGCCCTTCGCTCACCGCAGAGGACCTGCGCGCCGCGGCGCAAGCCATGGCCCGGGGATACGAGGCGGTGCTGAGCCCGACCGAGGACGGCGGCTACGCGCTGGTCGGTCTCGCCCGACCCGCACCGGAACTGTTCGCCGACATGGAATGGAGCACGGAGCGTGTCATGGCCCGGACCCGCGAGCGGCTCGCGTCCCTGGGGCTGCGCTGGCTGGAACTGCCGATGCACTGGGACGTGGATCGCCCCGCGGATCTCGCGCGGCTGCTCCGCGATCCCGCCTGGCGCCGCCCGGACGGGACCTTCGATGCGGCGGCTTGATTTCTGGCTCGCGGCGTGGCTCGCGGCCTGGGCGGCGGCGGCCGGGGCGGAGTCGATCGAGATCGGCCACTTCTCGAAAGCCCGCGCCGGCGCGGAACTGCCGCAGGGCTGGAGCCGCTACGTGCTCGGCCGGCCGGAGCGGATCACCGAATACGACCTGGTCGAACAGGACGGCAGGACGGTGCTGCGGGCGCGCGCCGACGGCTCGCTTGCCGCCGTCATCTACCGCGTGCGCGCCGATCCGGCCAGGACGCCCTGGCTGCGCTGGAGCTGGCGCGTGGAGAACGTACTCGCCAAGTCCGACATGCTGAGCAAGGCCGGCGACGACTTTCCGGCCCGGGTCTACGTGCTCTTCGACTACGACGAGAGGAAGCTGCCCCTGTTCGAGCGCGTGAAGATCGCCGCGGCCCGGCTGATCTACGGCGACCCGATCCCGGTGGCCGCGCTGTGCTACGTCTGGGACAACCGACAGCCACCCGGCTTCACCGCCTGGAGCGCCTACACCACGCGGCTGCGCATGATCGTCGCACGCAGCGGCCGGGAACAGGCCGGCCGCTGGGTGGAGGAATCGCACGACGTGGCGGCGGACTTCCGCCGCGCCTTCGGCGAGGAGCCGCCGCCCATCGCCGCCATCGTCGTCGCCGCCGACACGGACAACACCGGCGAGAAGGCCGTGAGCTACTTCGGCGACATCAGCCTGCAGGACAGACCGTAGGGTGGAATGGCGCCGAAGGCGCGTATTCCACCACAACGGCGGACACCGACCCTACGACGGCGGGATACGGGCTTGCGCTCTATCCCACCCTACGCGCCTCGCGAGTTTCCCGTAGCCCCGTAGGGTGGAATAGCGCCGAAGGCGCGTATTCCACCGCTGCGGCGGACACCGACCCTCCGACGGCGGGATACGGGCTGCGCCCTATCGCACCCTACACGCCTCGCGAGTCTCCCGTAGTCCCGTAGGGTGGAATAGCGGCGAAGGCGCGTATTCCACCGCTGCGGCGAACACCGACCCTCCGACGGCGGGATACGGGCTTGCGCCCTATCCCACCCTACGCGCCCTCGCGCGTCTCCCGTAGCCCCGTAGGGTGGAATAGCGCCGAAGGCGCGTATTCCACCACAACGGCGGACACCGACCCTCCGACGGCGGGATACGGGCTGCGCCCTATCCCGCCCTACGCGCCCTCGCGCGTCTCCCGTAGGGTGGAATAGGCGCGAAAGCGCCGTATTCCACCGCCCGGCCTACTGCTTTACCAGTTCCACGCGGCGGTTCTTGGCCTTGCCGTCTTCGCTGTCGTTGGAGGCGACCGGCGCGAACGGCCCGCAGCCGAAGAACGTCAGGCGCGAGGCCGCGATGCCGTGCTCGCGAACCAGCGCCTGCATCACGGCCTGTGCCCGGCTCTGGGACAGCTTGAGGTTGTGGTCGACCGAGCCGGTGCCGTCGGTGTGGCCGACCACGGCGATCTTGAGCTTCGCGTCGCTCTTGAGCAGCTTTGCGATCTCGCCGATGGCCTGGGCCGATTCCGGCTTGATGTCGGCCTTGTCGGTGTCGAAGAGGATCCCGTAGACCG
>DATMWM010000141.1:0-10514 GCA_035562535.1 Rhodocyclaceae bacterium
CAGCGCTCGGCCGACCGCCTGCGCCTGCGCGAGTGGCAGGCCGCGCGCCTGGCGCGCACCCATGCCGACCTGCTGGCGAGCGAGCGCTACGGCCAGGGCGCCGCGTTCTTCCTCTCGGATCTCTACGGCCCCAAGGACTTCAGCGAGCGCGACGACGAGATCGAACGCATCCTGCCGATGATGATCGCCGCGCTGCCCGCCGCGGGCGTGCGCACCGTGGCGCTGGCGGTCGAGGTGGACGCCCTGTCCGAGGATCTGGACGCCGCCGTGGCGCAGGCGCTGCGCGAGGCCGGGCGGATCGATTCGATCGACGACAACGCCTACGCGGACGCCTACCGCGCCTGCGGGCACCGGCCGCAGCGCGCGCGCCAGATCGAACTGATCGGCGACACCGGCCGCACGCTGGCGCGGCTCACGCGCATGCCCTTCGTCGCGCTGGCGCTGCGGCTGATGCACGGGCCGGCGCATCTGGCCGGGCTCGGGGAGCTGCACGCTTTCCTGCAGCGCGGCTTCGACGCCTTCCTGAGCATGGGCGACCCCGAGGAATTCCTCGAAGCCATCCGCCTGCGCGAGACCGCGGTGATGGAGCGGCTGTTCGCCGGCGACCCCGAACCGTTCGCGCTGCCGGCCGCGGCGCCGGCGATCACTTCAGGCTGAAGTCCACCCGGCTGGTCTTCCCCTTGTCCTTCGCCTCCTCGCCCGAGAGGTTCGGCTTGACCAGGAACAGGCGCTCCTCCGGCAGCTTGCCCTGCTGCGCGAGGTATTCCTTGACCGCCTCGGCGCGCCGGTTCGCGAGTTGCCGCAGATCCTCCTCGCCGACCTCGGCGTGCGTCAGCATCAGCTTCTCCATCTCCTCGGGCGGCAAATCCTTGGCGAAGCCGACCATGTTGCGCGGCTTCGGGAACTTCTCCTGCTTGTAGGCGCGTTCCAGGTATTTCGCGTATTCCTCCTTCCCGACCGTCACGTCGTCCGCCGAGCCCGCCTGCTCGCCCTTCTTCACCAGGTCGTTCAGTTTCTGCGCCTTCACCTTGCGCTCGACGGCAGCCTTCTTCAGCCCTTCGCGGTCGTTCGCCGGGTCGATCCGGCCGGCGATCTCCAGCTTCAGCCCGGGACGGTCCAGCAGCGCCTTGGTCAAGGGCTGCAGCTTCTTCTCCGCGTCCGGGCCGATAGCCGCCCGGCCGTAGTCGAACTCGACGTAGGCCAGCTCCTCGCCGCCGCCGAACATCGAGCCGAGCAGCGCGAAGGGCGCGGTCACCGCCTTGACGATCAGGTTGACGATGACCTTGACGATGATGCCGCCGACGCTGAACTCCGGATCGTCCAGCGAGCCGCCGATCGGCAGGTTGATGTCGATCTCGCCGCGGCTGTTCTTCAGCAGCGACACCGCGAGCAGCACCGGCAGCTTGGTGGCGTCCGGGCTTTCGACCTTCTCGCCGAAGGTGAGCTGGTCGAGGAACACGTTGTTCTGCGCCTCCAGCTTGCGGTTTTCGACCTTGTAGCCCACGGTTACCGACAGTTTGCCCTTGTCGATCGCGTAGCCGGCGTACTTGCCGGAATAGGGCGTGAAGGGCGCCAGCTCCATGCCCTTCACCGAGGCCTTGATGTCCAGGAACAGGTTGCCCGAGAGCGGGTTGACCTTGCCCAGGATCTCCAGCGGCGCGTCGCTGACCTTGCCGCGCAGCTCGACGTCCGCGGTGGTGCCGAGGTCGGAGGACAGCCCGGCCACCCGGCCGCCCAGCTCCTCCATGTCGGCCGAGTAGTTCGGCCTGATGAAGCGGTCGCTGAAATTCACCCGGCCGCCCTGCAGCGTGACCTGCTGCACCGTGATCTTGTAGTCCGGCGGCTGGGGCTGGGGCAGCGGGGCAGGCGCCTGGCCCGCGCTCGCCGGCGCGCCGGCCTGCGGCGCGGTGGCGGCCGGGGCGGGCTGCGCTTCGTTCTTCCCGGCTTCGGCGACCGGCGCCGGCTCCGCGGCCTTGTCGCCGCGCACCACCTGCTGCAGGTTGAAGCGGCCGTCCGGGTCGATGATCAGGCGGGAATAGAACTCGGAGAGCGAGACGTCGCGGATGTCCAGCTTGAGCGGCTGGATGCTGGCCAGGTTGATGCCGCCGACGAACAGCGACTTCCAGACCAGCAGGTCGGTGCTGTTCGCGTTGTCGACCAGGTGGAAGCCGTCGACGCCGGCATCGCCTCGGTACGAGAGCTTCGGCGCGGCCTGGTCGGGCAGTTCCACCGCCAGGTTGCCGCGGGCCGAGACCGCGCCCTTGGTGACCGTGGCGTTGATCCGGTCGGCGAAATACGGCTGGAAGGGCAGGATGTCGATGCCGCGCAGATCGATCGCCAGCTTGAACTGGCGCGGGTCCAGGCCGCCGGTGCCGGTGAGCTTGAGATTGCCGCGCTTGTTGATCTTCGCCGCGAAGGCGAGCCTGGTCTGGGCGCCCTTGCGGTTGCTGAGGTTCTCCACCGCGGTCTGGATCCCGGTCAACGAGAGCTTCACCGGCTCGGCCAGGGCCCGGTCCTCGAAGAAGATGTCGTAGCCGTCGGTGGCCACTTTGGCGATGTCCACGGTCCAGGGCTCCTCGGCCTTGCCGGCCTCGGCGGCCGCAGCGGCGACCGGGAAGAGGCGCTGCACCGACATCGTTCCGTCCTTGTCGCGCACCACCTGCAGCCTGGCCGCCTTGGTGGTCACCGATTCGATCGCCACCGAACGCGCGCCGAGATCGACCTTGCCGCCGACCACCTCCAGGCTGCCGAGCTGGTAGAAGTCGGTCTTCTCGTCCGGGCGGCGCAGCTTGACATCGGTCAGCCGCACACCGAGCGCGTCGAGCAGCACCTTCGGCGTTTCGCCGGCGAGCGCGACCTCGTAGCCGGCGGATGCGTCCAGCGCCCCGCTGACGATGCCGAACAGCACCTTGTCCCGGTAGTAGGGTGCGTAGTTCGGGATCTTCAGGCCGGCCAGCTCCAGCTTGCCCTTGGCCGCCAGCGGCGCCAGGGTGAGCGTGCCGGTGTGCTTGATCGCCTCGCCGGCGGCGGTCTTCACGCCCAGTTCCACGGTCGCGGACTGGCCCTCGGCGTTGGAGAGGTTCTTGACGGTCAGGTCGAGCGCATCCACCCGGGCCTCGAAAGCCGGCTCGACCGCTTCGTCCCTGAACTGGACTTTCGCGCCCGCGAGCTTGGTATCCGCGACCGAGAACCGGAACGGCGCAGCCGGCTTGGCCGCCGGTTTCGGTTCCGCCTTGTCCGCAGGCTGCGCCGGCGCTTTGGGCAGCAGCGAAAGGACGCTGAGCTGGCCGTCCTTGCCGCGGCGCAGCCACAGTTCCGGGTTCTGCACATTCACCGAATCGACTTCCGCCCTGCCGCCGAAGACGTCCAGCGATTTCAGGCTCACCGTCAGGGCGGGGAGCTTGAGCACCGGCGCGCCGCCCTTCTCGGTCAGCTCGATCTTTTCCAGGCCGGCGCTGCCGGCCACGTGCAGCGCAGGCGGTCCGTCCCGCGGCTGTGAGAAGGTCACCGTCAGGCGACTGTCCAGCTTGCCGCTGGGCAGCGCGAAATTCAGCGGCACCGGCGAGTAGGCCGCGTACTTCGGCAGGTCCAGGCCGTCCAGGTTGACTTCGAAATGCGCCTCCTTCGTTTCGCTGAACGGCCTGGCCTTGCCGGTCAGCGCCAGCGGCGCGCCGTCCACCACCGCGCCGAAGGCCGGCTCGACATGGATCTCCACCTTGGACGGCAGGTTCGAGACGAAGGGCAGGCCGATCTGGATGTCCGCCACGGCGTGGGTTGCCTTGAGCGCCCGGTCGTCGAACTCGACGCGGCCGCCGGTCAACCGGATGTTGTTCACCGAGAAGCGCGCCGGCTCCTCCGAGGGCGGCTGCTTCAGGATCATCTCGATCAGATCGCCGAAGTTGTAGCTGCCGTCCTCGTTGCGCACGATGCGCAGCAGCGGGTTGGCGAGCGTCACGGCCTGCACCACGACGCCGCCGCGCAGCAACGACTCGGTCTCCAGGTTCACGTACAGCTCGTCGAACTTCGCCACCGAGTCGCCGCCGCCGCGCTCCTTCATGTCGAAGCCGCGCACCGTGGCCGACAGGGCGTAGGGATTGATCGCGATGTCCTCGATCGTGACCTGGCGCTGCAACAGTTCGGTGAGCTGCTTCTGGGCGAAGTACCTGACCAGCGGCGGCGCGGCGAGGAAGCCGAGCACGCCGAACGCGACGATCGCGCCGGCGCCCCACACGAGCGCCCTGCGCAGGCGCGGCCTGTCGTTCAGCTTGGGAATCTGCATGCTCCGCCCTCTTGCTTCGATTGACCGGGGTGCCCGGCCGGCTGTTATGTCGATCGCCTATCGGCGGCGGCCGCGCCCGGCATCCTACTCCGCCGCCCGGGGACGCGCAGGATCGGACGCGCCGACGTCCGCGGCGATGTCGCGGCTCAGGCGCGCCAGCAGCCGGCTCTGCGCCGCCACCAGCGCCTCGACGCCCTCGCCGCCGGCGGGCTCCTGCGCAGACAGGCGTCCGCTCTTCGTCGCCGCGCCGGCGGTGCGGCTCACGGTCCAGGTCGCGTCCAGCGCGACCGTCCCGCCGCGCGCGAGGTCGAAGCGCAGCACGTCGATGCGCACCCGGACGTCCGCCTCCGCCGCCGCCCGCGGGTGCGGCCAGGCGGCGGGCGTGCCGAGCAGCCGGGACAGGTTCTCGGCGACCGTCCGCGCGATCTCCTCGCGCAGCGGCCCGGCCCAGCGGCTGAACTCGTCGATTTCGACCCGGTTCGGCGCAACCGCCAGGACGAGCTGCGGACGGTCGATCTCCGCCGGCACCGACACCGGCCCGACCGCGATCGACACCGCCGAGCGCGCCTGCCCGGCCTGGGCCTCTGCGCTCAGCCTGTAGAAGCGCGACGGGGGGGTACTCGCACAGGCGGCGAGCAGGACGGCGGCGAACACGGCGGCCGCGGTTCGGATCGGGTTCATTGCGGCTGCTCCTGCTTGCCCCGGATCAGGGACTCCGGATGGCGTTCGAGGTAATCGGTGAGAGACCGCAGCGACTGCGCCGCGCGCGTCAGTTCGCGCAGCGCCTCGCGGGTCTCGGTCTGCAGCGCCGAGTCGGCGGCCAGCGTCGAATCGGTCGCCGCCGTCATCGCCCGCTTCGCCGTCGCCAGCGTTTCGCGCGCTTCCTGCAGCGCGGCGGCGACCTCGGGTGCAACCTTGTCGTCCACGCGCCGCACCGCCTTGTCCGCGCTGGCCAGCAGGCGGTCCAGCGAGGCCAGGCTCTGGCGCAGTTCGGCGGCGATCTGCTCCACCGGCAGGGCATCCAGCTTCTTCGCCACGCTCATCAGCGTGGCCTCGATCTGCGCCAGGTTGCCCGGCACCGTGGGCAGAACCGGCGGGTCGGCGCTCCAGTCGACCGCGACCTTGCGCGCGTTCGGGAAGAAGTCGAGGGTGACGAAGAGCTGGCCGGTGAGCAGGTTGCCCGGGCGCAGCTGGGCGCGGAACCCCTGCGCCACCAGCGCGTCGACCACGGCCTTGGGATCCTGCGGCGCGGCATCGCCGCGATTGCGGGCGCGCAGGCGATCGGGAAAGAGCACGACCTCGACCGGAATGCGGATCTCGTTGGTCTTTGCATCGAGCTCGACTTCGATGGACAGCACCTCGCCGAGCGGAATCCCGCGGAAATCCACCGGCGCGCCCACCGCCAGGCCGCGCACCGACTCGTTGAAGACCATGGCGTAGCGCACTCCGCGCGTGTCCGGCTGGCGCATGGCGGCGGCGCGGTCCTCGAACAGCAGGTACTCGGTGTTCGGCACCGCCTGGGCCTCGCCGGCGTGGCCCGCCGGCGTCTCGAAGGCGATGCCGCCGAGCGCGACCGCGAACAGCCCCTCGGTCTGCAGCGAAACCCCGCCGGCGCCGACCGACAGGTCGATCCCGCTCGCCTGCCAGAACCGCGTGTTCGGCCCGACGTGCCGATCGTAGGGCGCATGGATGAAGACCTTCAGCGTGACGCTGGTGCCGTCCTCGTCCAGTTCGTAGGCGAGGATCTGCCCGACCTGGATGCGGCGGAAATACACCGGAAAACCGATGTCCAGCGAGCCGAGGTTGGGCGTGCGCAGCACGAACTGCCGCCCGGGCAGGTCGCCGGTGACGATCGGCGCGACCTTCAGTGCGGTGAATTCGTGTGCGTGCTCGCCGGAGTGGCCCGGCTCCATGCCGATGTAGGAGCCGGACAGCAGCGTGCCCAGCCCGGAAACCTGGCCGCCGGCGATGCGCGGGCGGACCACCCAGAACCGCGTGTCCTCGACCAGGTAGGGGTCCACCTCCTTGACCATCTCGGCGGTGACCAGCACCCCCGTCCCGTCGCGCGCCAGGGCCACGGTGGTCACCTGGCCGACATCCACGTGCTTGTACTTGATCCGGGTCTTGCCCGGCTCGATGCCCTCGGCCGAGGCGAAGGCGATGGTGATCGTCGCCCCGCGCTCCAGGATCGTCTTGGCCGCCAGCCAGCCGCCGACCAGCGCCGCCACCAGCGGGATCAGCCAGACCACCGGCAGCGGCCGCCGCGCCTTCGGCACGGCCAGCGCCTCCGGGATCTGCGCGGGAACGCCCGGCGCGACGGGATCAGGCGGCGTTTCGGTCATGCTCTTCCTCCAGGGGGTCCCAGATCAGGCGGGGATCGAACGCCTCGGCGGCCAGGATGGTCAGCACGACCACCGCGCCGAAGGCCACCGCGCCCGCGCCGGCGGCGATCTCCATCAGGCCCTGCATATGCACGAGCGCCACCAGGATGGTGATCACGTAGATGTCCAGCATCGACCAGCGGCCTATGAACTCCACCATGCGGTAGACGCGGGTGCGCTCCAGCGGCAGCAGGCGGCTGCGCCGCTGAACGGAGATCAGCAGCACCGCCAGCGCGATCAGCTTGAGCAGCGGCACGGTGACGCTGGCGAAGAACACCAGGACGGCCAGCGGCCAGGAACCCGAGGTCCACAGGAACACCACCCCGCTCATGATCGTGTCGCTCTGGGCGCCGAACAGCGAGCGGGTGTGCATGACCGGCAGCAGGTTGGCCGGCAGGTAGAGGATCGCCGCGGCGATCAGGAAGGCCCAGGCGCGGGCCACGCTGTTCGGCTTGCGCCGGTGCAGGTGCTCGCCGCAGCGCGGGCAGGCGAGCGCGCCCCGGGTGCCGCCGGCGCGGCTCACCAGCCCGCAGGCATGACAGGACAGCAGGCCGACCCGGGCCGCGCCGAACTGCCGCGCGGCCTCCGCCGCCGCGTTCATGTCCGCACTCCCGCGCCCCGCCAGGGCACGAATTCCCAGATCTCGCGCGGGTTGAAGACCGCGGCCACGCCGGCCATGACCGGGATCAGCACGGCGAACGACCACAGCGCCACGCCGGGCACCACGGTGGCCAGGTGCGCGAGCTTGGCCAGCGACACCAGCACGCCGAGCATGAACACCTCGACCATGCCCCAGGGCCGCACCAGTTCGGCGAGCCGCAGCGCCAGACGCAGTTGCCCGGGCGCACGGCCCAGCCGCAGCGGCGCGAGGATGTAGAGCATCAGGGCAAGCTCCAGGGCCGGCAGCAGCATGGTGGTGAGGAAGACCAGCCCGGCCACCGAGAACATGCCACGCTCGTCGTAGAGCTTATGCACCGCCTGGAAAAGCGTGGTGGCGGTGCTCTGACCCTGCGCCTTGAGTTCCACCAGCGGAAAGAAGTTCGCCAGGGCGAACAGCAGCGCCGCGGCCAGGCACAGCGCCAGCGTGCGGTCCACCGAAGCGATGGTCCGGCGGTAGAGCACCGCGCCGCAGCGCCGGCAGCGCAGCACTCCGCCAGGCTGGACCTGCACGTCGCGTTGCAGCAGGTCGCAGTCGGGACAGGCGATCAGGTTCGCGGTCGGCTCCGGCATGACCGGGAATGATACGGCCTTCGCGGGCCGAAGCGGCCCGTGGCCGATCGCGGGCCGGCTGCAGGTTTTTTGCAACGCCGGTCGGGTATGAAGGCGATTCGGGCCTCAAATCGGCTTGACGCAGTGCACAAATCACGCAACCATTCGATTCGATTATCCAGTCATAAGTTTTGTTGAAGACAACGATGAACCTCCCGACCACTCCCCGACCCCGGGTCGGCGTCGTCAAGTTCGCCTCCTGCGACGGCTGCCAGCTCACCCTGCTCGACCTCGAGGACGAGCTGCTCGCGCTCGCCGAGCACATCGAGATCGTCGATTTCCCGGAGGCCACTTCGGCGCGCTCGGCCGGTCCGTTCGACATCCTGTTCGTCGAGGGCTCGGTGAGCGTGCAGGAGCACGCGCAGCGCATCGTCGAACTGCGCGCCTGTTCGAAATTCCTGGTCACAATCGGCGCCTGCGCCACCTCGGGCGGCATCCAGGCGCTGCGCAACTGGGCCGACCACGACGCCTTCCGCGCGGCGGTCTATGCCCATCCGGAGTACGTCGAGTCGCTGGCCCGGGCCACGCCGATCGCCGATCACGTGAAGGTGGACGCGGAGCTGCGCGGCTGCCCGATCGATCCCGGCCAGCTCGTGGAGCTGATCGGGGCGCTCACCACCGGCCGCCGCCCGCAGTTGCGCGACGAATCGGTATGCATGGAGTGCAAGCGCCGCGGCGCGGTCTGCGTGATGGTCTCGGGCGGCACGCCCTGCCTTGGCCAGGTCACCCAGGGCGGCTGCGGGGCGATCTGCCCGCGCTACGGTCGCGGCTGCTACGGCTGCTTCGGCCCGCGCGAGCACGCCAACGCCGCCGGGCTGGTCCAGCACCTGCGCGGCCTCGGCGAGCGGCCGGAACGGGAGATCGGCAGGCTGTTCGCCGGCTTCACCGCCTGGTCGGAGCCCTTCCGCGGCACGATAGACCGCCTGGGCGGGGTACGCCGCGCCGGCGGCGACGCGGAGGGACGGCCGTGAAGCCCGCCGCCGGATCCGACGCTGCCGCGGGCGGCGGCGAGCGCCGTTACCAGGTCGGCGAGCTGACACGGGTCGAGGGCGAGGGATCGCTGCGCCTGACGGTGCGCGACGGCGAGATCGTCGAGGCGCGCCTGGGCATCTTCGAGTCGCCGCGCTACTTCGAGCAGCTCGTCGTCGGCCGCACGCCGGACGAGACCATCGACATCGTCGCGCGCATCTGCGGCATCTGCCCGGTCGCCTACCAGATGAGCGCGGTGCACGCCTTCGAGGACCTGTTCGGCGTCCCGGTCGACCCGCAGGTGCGCGCGCTGCGCCGCCTGATCTACTGCGGCGAATGGATCGAGAGCCTGGGGCTGCACGTCTACATGCTGCACGCCCCGGACTTCCTCGGCTACGAGAGCGCGCTGGCCATGGCGACCGACCACCGGGCCGTGGTCGAGCGCGGCCTGCAGCTCAAGAAGGTCGGCAACGAGCTGATCAGGCTGCTCGGCGGGCGGGCGATCCATCCGGTGAGCGTGCGCGTCGGCGGCTTCAGCCGGGTGCCGCGGCGCCACGAGCTGCTCGCGCTGCGCCCGGCGCTGGAACATGCCCTGGAAGCGGCGAAGGCCACGGTGCGCTGGACCACCGGCTTCGCGCTGCCGGCCTTCCAGCGCGAGATGCGCTTCGTGGCGCTGCGCCATCCGCGCGAGTACCCGTTCAACGACGGGCGCATCGTCTCGAACGACGGCATCGACGTGGCGCCCGGCGGCTGGCGCGAAGCCTTCGAGGAACTGCACGTCGAGGGCTCGAACGCGCTGCACGCCCGCACGCTGGACGGGGGCGGCCCCTACCTGCTCGGCCCGGCGGCGCGGGTCGGCCTGTGCGCCGACCAGCTTCATCCGACCGCCCGGGCCCTGCTGCAGGAAACCGGGATGGCCGGCCTGATCCGCACCAACATCTACGCCTCGATCGTGGCCCGCGCCGTGGAACTGGTGCATGCCACCGCCGAGGCGCTGGACATCGTCGATGCCTACCGGCCCCCGGAACGCGCGGCGCAGGACTGGCGGCCGCGCCCGGGCGTGGCCGCCTGGGCCACCGAGGCACCCCGCGGCCTGTGCTTCCACCGCTACGAGGTCGACGAGCGCGGCCTGGTCGCAGCCTGCCAGATCGTCCCGCCGACCAGCCAGAACCAGCCTGCGATCGAGGCCGACCTGAGGACCGCCGCGCTCGACGTGCTCGACCTGCCGCACGATGCGGCCACCCGCCGCCTGGAGCAGATGATCCGCAGCTACGACCCGTGCATCTCCTGCGCCACCCATTTCCTCGACCTGCGCATCGAGCGCACCTGACGATGGAGCGCGGACTGAAGGTCTTTCTCTGCGGCGAGCCGCTGCGCGGCGACGACGGCCTGGCGCTGCGCGCCGCCGCCCTGCTGCCCGAGCCGGCGCGGCGCCGGGCGCGAATCGAAGAAGTCGGCCAGCTCGACCTGCTCGACCTGACCGCGCTCGGGCCGGACGAACCCTGTTTGATCGTGGACGCGGTGGCCGGCATCGCGCCCGGCGAACTGTACGCCGCCCCGCTGGAAGCGCTGCGGGAGGACGTCCGCGCGCGTTCCAGCCATCGCCTGCCCGTGGC
>DATMWM010000142.1:0-6546 GCA_035562535.1 Rhodocyclaceae bacterium
GCCGAGGCGAAGACATCGACCTTCTGGCCCACCGCGCTGCGCGTGTAGCTGGCGCGACCGACGTCGATCCTTCCCGGCAGCGTGCCGGTCATGACGCGGCCCATCAGCGAAAAGCCGGTGGTCTCGGCAACCCAGCCGGCAGGCCCCTCGATGCGGAATATGTTGTGGTTGCGCTGTGCGCCGGCCGAATCCGTGAAATCGGGCAAGGCGCTGCCGGTGACCGGGCCGATGCGCGCCGGGTCGGCGATATAGGCCTTGCCGGTACCCGGATAGGGCGTCGGGGCGAACGCACCGCCGAAGTGGGCAGGGTCGACATCCGGGGTCGGGTTCGCCGCGGTCAGGGCCGGCATCTCCACGCCCCCTGGGGCAGCCGAAGGCAGCAGGAACGGTCCCAGGCGCGAGTTCAGCGCACCGCTGAAATCGCCTGGCGCACCTATGCCGATGTCCTCCGTGTAGAAGATCCTGTCACCGGCCACGCCCTCCACCACTTCCTCGCCGAACGGATGGATGATGCGGTAGGTCCCGGTGAAGGGAACCGGGCTGATCGAGACGCGAATGCGCGCGAAGGTGACCTGGTCGCCGGGACGCGCGGACCCGACCGCGAAGGCCGCTTCGGTGGCCAGGGTCAGCAGTGCCTTGCCGCCGTCGGCACGCGGCGCCGACGCCCCGGCCGCCCAGTAGAAGTGCTCGTCGCCGAATGCGCCCGGGAACACCTCGGGCACGGCCGGCACGTCACCGGGCAGCAGCAGGCACCAGCTGCCGGCGAGCTCGGATGCGTTCTTCGGATCGCAGAATTCCAGCGCGAGGCCGGTCGTGTCCTGATACCACTCGGGGAAGCCGCCGATGTTCGGCGCGACACCGACCGGGCCTACCCGCTCGAGTACCGCCTGGGACTGGCCCGCGGCAACCGCCAGCGCGAACGCCAGCGCAAGTTTCCTGATTCGCATTGCAGAACCTCCTGATATATGGAATGGGCATACACGCGGTCTCATCTGGCTCTCGCTGCCTTTCGGCGCCTGCGATTGCCCGGCCGCTGTCCCAGTAAGGGCACGTGCCGTGCCCGGTATTTATCCGCGGTTTGCAACGGACTGATTCGCAGCAGGAATTTTTGTGCGACTTCCCGCACGCCCGATGCCCGGGGTGATGAAGCCCTACAGGGGGTTCACCGGGGACCTACGGCATGCGGCGGGCGATTTGCCCCGCACGGGGGGATTTGCCCCACCACCCCGGCCCGCGCAACGCGCATGTCATTTCGATCGCGCGCGGGCCGGGGCTTCGGAGGGACCCGGCGGGGCGCGGGCCGATGCGGCTGGGATGGCCTGCGCCCGCGCCCCGGGGTCCGCTTTCAGCGGCGGTTCGCTCTGTGGATTACAGAGACTTCAGGAACTCCACGAGGTCGTCACGCTGCGCCGCCGCCAGGCCGAGGTCGAAAGTGTCGTCGTAGTGGCCGACGACATGCGCCAGCGTGGGAAATCGCCCGTCATGGTAGAAGCCGCCCTTCTGGTGCGCCCACAGGCCTTTCAGCGGCGTGGTGCGATAGTGCCGGTCGGGCGAGCGTTCCGCCTGGAAGTCGTCGATCCCGATCTCCGCGGGCGTATGCATGTTCCAGCCCGGCTCGGTGTAGAGCGGAGGCACGTGGCAGCGATTGCAGCCGGCCGCGCCGGCGAACAGTTCCGCACCCCGCGCGGCCGCCTCCGGGTCGTAGCTTCCGCGCGGCGGCGCGGGCGACGGAATCGCGAGCTGGTAGAAATGCAGGGCCGGCAGCTTGGCGCTGATCAGGTCCTCCTCGCTGCGCACGTTGCCGAAGCCGGCGCGGGCCGCCACCGGAAAGCGTGCCGCATCGTTCAGGCGCGGGTCGTAGAACACGCCCTTGCCGTGCATCTCCAGGTTGGCGACGAAGGCGTTCCAGTGGGTCACCGACCCCCATCCGGTCGAGGTGTGCAGGTTCACGCCGGCCAGCCCGTAGGCGGGCGGGATGAGCGTGGCCGCCGTCTTGCCGTCGGGACGGAAGGCCTTGCCGTCGAGGAACAGTTCCGCGTCGAAGCGCCCCGGCCCCCAGCTCGCCAGCACCGCGCGCACCGTGGCCTCGTCGACGCCGAGCAGCGTAGCCACCGCGCTGAGGTCGGGCGCCAGGCCGATGATCGCGCCGACATCCAGGTCGCGATTGGCCCAGCCATCGAGTCGCCGGCCTATTCCCGGCGCCAGGCGGTCATCGACGACCGAGTGGCACAGGGCGCAGGTGATGCCGACCGAGGCCAGACGGCCGTTCTCGTCGAACACGCCCTTCACGCCGATCACCGCACCGAGCTTGAGCAACGCGAGCGTGGTGGCCGGCGCGTCCAGGTCGACCCGCCCCGCCCGGAGGTCGGCCTGCAATGGCCCCGGCAGGGCCTGCGCGTCGACCTTCAGCCCCACCGCCAGCGCGGTGCGGGGACTCAGGCCGGGACCCACGCCGCCGAGGGCCTCGCCGGCGATCGCCTGGTGCAGCTTGAGCGTATCGCCCCAGAAGGCTTCGTCGCCGAAGGTGTCGAAGCGGAACACGTCCCTGCCCTGCTCCAGCAGGTCGCGGGCATTTCCGCGGATCACCTGGTCGAAGGGCAGGCCCGCCGCGCCGGGCAACGCGGCCGGGGCAGCCACCGCGGCCAGCCCGGCGAGCGTCAGCGACAGGATGATGACCAGCACCTGGGTTCGCTGTTTCATTTCGTTCTCCTTTCGCGTCCGGTCCGGGACTCAGCGGGCCTGCGCCACGAATTTCGCCGGGAACTGCAGGGCGATCGCCCCCGCCAGCGCGTCGGCGACCGCGTACATGTGGACGCGCATCTCGCCCCAGGTCCGCGCCTCCTCGCCGAACTGGCCCGCCTTGATCTGCTGGATCTGCTGGACGTGATGCCCGCCGTGGGCGAGCAGCAGGCCATTGACCGTCTCGAACGGCAGGTTGGGATTGGCGCCGCTGAGGAAGCGTGCGATCTCCGCCGCGTTTCCTGTGAGCGCCGCCAGCGCCTCGTCCTGTCCCGGCTTGCTGCCGGCGGCGGTGGCCTGCAGATATTTCTTCACCGCCGCATAGTGGCCGGCCAGCAGTTCGAACAAGCGGTCCGAGGCCGCCTTGCCGTAGAACGGTTCGATGGCGTCGGCGATCTGGCGGGCGTTGGCCACCACCTCGTTCTCGGCCACCGCGGCCGCGCCCGCATTGCCCGCAAGCGTCTCGCGCACGACGTTGCGTACCCAGAACACGTGACCCAGCCACAGGTCGCGCAGCGCGGCATCGGTCTGCGCCGCCTTGTCCGCCTGCGGGAAGGCTGCCGCATGCGCGTGATCCGCGGCGCGCGCCGGTCCGGCCGGTGCGAGCAACAACGCGGACGCCAGGGCGATCATTAGACGGGTCTGCTTGGTCGGTTTCATGACGGTCTCCTTCGGGTTGGGGAAATTCAGCCTAGGCAAGCTACGGCAGTTTGTAAAGTTTTTTGTGTTGTTAGTGTGCGTGATGCCGCCTTTGTATAGAATGGAAGCGCACGCAGGGACAGGTTCTCACCGGGCCGGCCCGCGTGCCGCGGGAGCATGGACCGATGATCGAGACCCTGGGTGGACGCCAGCAGGATGTGCTGCGCATGCTGCTGCAGCGCAAGACCGGCATGACCGTCGACGAACTGTCGCGCGCGCTGCAGATCACGCGCAACGCGGTGCGCCAGCACCTGGCGGTCATGGAGCGCGACGGCCTGGTGGCGCAGTCCGCGACCCGGCCAACCGGCGGCCGGCCGGAACAGCTCTACGTGCTCGGCGAGAAGGGAATCGAGCTGTTTCCTCGCCATTACTCCTGGTTCTCGCAACTGTTGATCGAATCGATGATCGAGGAGGCCGGCCGCGAGGCACTGGCCGATCGTCTCGCCGGACTGGGGCGGCGGGTCGCCGAGAAGCTGCGCACCCAGTCGCCGGCGCCGGAAGATCCGGCCCGGCGCGTCGCGCCGCTGGCGCAGGTGATGACCGGACTCGGCTATCACGCCCGCGCGGTCGAGGCCGCGCCCGGCCTGCCGCTGATCGAGGCGGACAACTGCGTGTTCCACCACCTCGCCGCCCGCTACCCGGAGGTCTGCCGCTTCGACCTGGCCCTGCTCTCGACCTACGTCGGCGCCGAGGTCGAGCACCGCGAGTGCATGGTCCGCGGCGGACAGTGCTGCCGCTTCGGCTTCCGGGCGGATCGCGGCAATGATGACCATTGACCCTGGCCAGCCGACAAGGCCAGGCGCCGTGCCTACCCACCCGTCCGCGGCGAAGCCCCGGAGCGCGCCCATCGCTGACCGAATCGGGCGGCAGGGGCCTTGCGGCCGGCCGGATCCAGGCGGACGCCATGACGCGGCCGCTTCGCGCGCTGGGCTAAACGTGGCCGGTCTTACAGCTTCGCGACCTCGATGACCGGGCCCTCCTCCTGTTCCCCAGGCTGCGGATGCGGCAGCGCAGACCCGCCGGCTTCGGCGCCCGCGCACGTTGCCGTCTTGGACGGGCCGCTGGTGCGCTCGGTCTTTTCCATCCCCGGCATGGACTGCCCGTCCGAAGAGCAGATGATCCGCCTGCGTCTGGCGGCAGCACCCGTGGCCGGGATGGCATTCGATCTACCCGGACGAACGCTCACGGTAGACCATGCCGGCGATCCGGCGGAGATCCTCGGCCTGCTGCGGCCGCTGGGCTACGGGGCGGAACTGGCACAGACCCGGTCGCTGGAGGCGCACGCGGCAGCGACGAACTCCGCCGCCAGCGATGCCGCCGAGGCGCGCGTCCTCTGGCTGCTGCTCGGCATCAATGCGGCAATGTTCGTCGTAGAGATCGTCGCCGGGTGGCTGGCCCGTTCGGCGGGGCTGATCGCCGACGCCATGGACATGTTCGCCGATGCGGCCGTCTATGGCGTCGCCCTCTACGGCGTGGGCCGCGCCGCGGGCGCGAAGCTTGCCGCGGCGCGGCTGTCCGGCCTGTTCCAACTGCTGCTCGCGCTCGGGGCGCTGGCGCAGACCGTGCGCCACATGCTCGTCCAGGCCGCGCCTGAAAGCATGGCGATGACCGGCATCGGCCTGCTCGCCCTGCTTGCCAACGTCGCCTGCCTGCTGCTGATCCACCGGCACCGGCATCGCGGGATGCACATGAGGGCCAGCTACATCTTCTCGGCCAACGACGTCATCGCCAACCTCGGGGTGATCGCCGCCGGCCTGCTCGTCGGCTGGACCGGGAGCCCGTGGCCGGACTGGATCATCGGCACGCTGATCGGGCTGCTGGTGCTCCTCGGCGCCGTGCGAATCCTGCGCCTGCGCTGAGCCCACATTGCCCACTGCGTCGCTCCACCCGGGACTGAATGAGCGCCCGCAGGCTCGGAACGATGGCGGACATTCCGCCGCAGACTTGTATCCGGCTTTGCGCGCCGGTAACGGCGGTGGCATGATCCGGGCTGCCTTGACGCATTTCGGGTCAGTCGTTTCAGGATGAGCGACATCTTTCTCAGCTATGCGAGTGCCGACCGTGAGCAGGCGAAGCAATGCGTTTGCCTCCTCGAGCAACACGGTTGGTCGGTGTGGTGGGACCGTTCGATCCCGGCGGGCAGGACGTTCGACCGCGTCATCGAAGAGCAACTGGCGCACGCGCGCTGCGTCGTCGTACTCTGGTCGCACGCCTCCGCCGAATCCGACTGGGTAAGGACGGAAGCGGCGGATGGCTTGCGGCGGAAGATCCTCGTCCCGGCGATGATCGGGATGGTCGAGATTCCGCTCGAGTTTCGCCGCGTTCAGGCCGCTGATCTCTCGAATTGGAAAGGAAACCCCGACAGCAGCGGATTCCGGTTTCTTTGCGAATCGATTGCGACCTGCCTCGGCTCGAAGCCACCGCGGACTTCCCCGCCACAGCCGGCACGGTCGCGAACAATCCCCAAGGTGGCGCTCGGCGCGCTCGCGGGTGTCCTGGTCGTTGCCGCGACGATCGGCCTGATCACCTACGTCGCGCCGCCGGATGACCCACATACGGCAGCCAGTTACACGATCGGCGAGAACAGCAAGGGGTGCGAGCCGTTTGAGGATCCCGTTGAGGCGGTCGGTCGCGGACCGGTCACCCGCCTAGCTGTCATCCACGGTGACAGGACGCGAAGTCCTCGACCGGAACACTTCGCGGCAAGAGCATCCTGCAGGTCTCCGCACTCTCGAAACTTCTTAGTGCTTTCATCGGGGCTGAAACCCATGCCCGTGAGCATGTCTCGGCTCTACGCAGACTTCAACCGGTGCCGACACCTCAACACTCCTTCCCGAGATTCGTAATCAAGGAATCGCCATGACGCATGCGCTGCAAGCCGTCATCTTCGATGTAGACGGCACCTTGGCCGACACCGAGCGCGACGGCCATCGTCCCGCCTTCAACGCCGCCTTCAAGGAGTACGGACTCGACTGGAATTGGGACGTCCCCCTCTACGGGGAACTGCTTGCGGTGACCGGCGGCAAGGAACGCATGCGCGCCTATTGCGGCAGGCACCGCCCCGATTTCCTCGCCCGGCCCGACGCGGATGCTCTGATCGCCGAACTG
>DATMWM010000143.1:0-6559 GCA_035562535.1 Rhodocyclaceae bacterium
GAACAGCGCGGGCGAATTGCGCAGCGTGTCCGGTCCGCGCAGCAGCAGCGGCGTGCGCCGGCCCTGCTCCAGGATCACGCCGAGCACCCGCCCTTCGAGCAGGGTGCGCAGCGCCGAGCCGATGTCGTCCACGCTCAGACCCATGCGCCCCGCTGCCAGCCGGTCGATGTCCACGCGGAAATACTGCACGCCCTCGTTCTTCACGGTGAGCACGTCCTCGGCGCCGGGCACGCCCTTGACCGCTTCCACGATCTGGCCGGCCAGGCGGTTCAGCGTTCCCAGGTCGGCGCCGAAGATCTTGATCGCCACGTCGCCCCGGGCGCCGGTCAGCATCTCCGAAACCCGCATGTCGATCGGCTGGGTGAAGGCATAGGCCACGCCCGGGAAATCGGCCAGCACCTTGCGCAGCTCGTCGGTCAGCCAGGCCTTGTCCGGCTGGCGCCACTGGCTCACCGGGGCCAGCACCAGGAAGCTGTCGGTCTGGTTCAGACCCATCGGATCGAGCCCGAGTTCGTCCGAGCCGGCGCGCGCGACGATGCGCTTGACCTCGGGCACGCGCGCCAGGATCGCGCGCTGCACGGCCATGTCGGTGGCCGCAGTCTGCTCCAGGCTGATCGAGGGCAGCTTCTCCAGCTGCACGATCAGGTCGCCCTCGTCCATCACCGGCATGAAGGTCTTGCCGATCAGGGTGTAAACACCGGCGGCGACCGCCAGCAGCGCCAGCGCCGCCGCGATGACGGTACGCGAATGCGCCAGCGCCCAGTCGAGCGCCGGCTGGTAGACGCGCAGCGCCTGGCGGACCAGCCAGGGGTCGTCGTGCCCCACCTTCTTGATCAGATACGAGGCGAGCACCGGTATCACGGTGAGCGACAGCAGCAGCGAGGCGGACAGGGCGAAGACGATCGTCAGGGCCACCGGCACGAACAGCTTGCCCTCCAGTCCCTGCAGGGTGAGCAGCGGCAGGAACACCAGGATGATGATCGCGATGCCCGAGGCCACCGGCAGGATCACCTCGACCACCGCGCGGTAGATGACGTGCAGGCGCGGCAGCAGCGCGGCGTCCTGCCTGCGCGCCTCGGCCAGGTGGGTGACCACGTTCTCGACCACCACCACGGCGGCGTCCACCAGCATGCCGATGGCAATCGCCAACCCGCCCAGGCTCATCAGGTTTGCCGACATGCCGAACTGGCGCATCAGGATGAACGTCGCCAGGGCCGACAGCGGCAGGATCAGGGCCACCACCAGCGCGGCCCGCAGGTTGCCGAGGAACAGCACGAGCAGCAGCAGCACCAGCACGATCGCCTCGGCGAGCGCCTTGGACACGGTGCCGATCGCCCGCTCCACCAGCGCGCCGCGGTCGTAGAACACCTCGGTGCGGACGCCCGCCGGCAGCGCCGGTTCCAGTTCGGTCAGCCGCTTGCGCACCGAGTCGACCACCTGCCGGGCGTTCGCGCCGCGCAGGCCGAGGACCAGGCCCTGCACCGCCTCCGCCTTCCCGTCCTGGGTGACGATGCCGTAGCGGGTCAGGCTGCCGATGCGCACCTCGGCCACGTCGCCGACCCGGGTGGCCACGCCGTCGCGGGTTGCGATCACCACCGCGCGCAGTTCGTCCAGCGTGCGCACCGCCCCTTCCGCCCGCACCACCAGGGCCTCCTCGCCGGAGACCAGCCGTCCGGCGCCCTCGTTGCGGTTGTTCGTCTCCAGCGCCTGCTGGATCCGGGCGAGTTCGATGCCGCGCGCGGCCAGCGCCGCCGTGTCGGGCACGACCTCGAAGCTGCGCACCAGCCCGCCGAGCGCATTGACGTCGGCCACGCCGGGCAGGGTGCGCAGCGCCGGGCGGATCACCCAGTCGAGCACGGCACGGCGCTCCGCGAGCGGCAGGTCGCCCTCGACGGTGAACATGAACATCTCGCCCAGGGGCGTGGTGATCGGCGCCAGGCCGCCGGAGGCGTCCGGCGGCAGGTCGCGGGCGATGCCGCCCAGCCGCTCCGCCACCTGCTGGCGGGCCCAGTAGATGTCGGTGCCGTCCTCGAAGTCGATGGTCACGTCGGCGAGCGCGTACTTCGAGGTGGAGCGCAGGACGCGCTGCTTCGGGATGCCCAGCATCTCCAGCTCGATCGGCGCGGTGATGCGCGCCTCCACCTCTTCCGGCGTCATGCCCGGCGCCTTCATGATGATCTTCACCTGGGTGGTGGAGACGTCCGGAAAGGCGTCGATCGGCAACAGGCGGAAGGCGAACACGCCGGCCACCGCCATCAGCAGCGTCAGGGCGAGCACCAGGATGCGCTGCGTGAGCGCGAACTGCACCAGCCGCGCCAGCATCACTCGCCCCCTATGCCGCTAAGCATGGCCTTGAGGGCGGCCACGCCGCCAACCGCGATCCGCTCTCCGCCTTTCAGCGCGCCCGTGACCAGCGTGCGCTGCTGGCCTTCGCTGACCGGCCGGACCGGCTCGGCGCGGAATCCGTCGGCGGTCTGCACCAGCACCAGCGTCCGGCCTTCGAGGCGGATCAGCGCCTGGTTCGGCACGCTCCACTGTGGCCGGTCCGCCGCGGCGGCGGCGATGGTCGCCTCGACGAACTGCCCGGGCCGCAGGCGCGCCGCACCCTTCGCGATTTCGGCGCGCACCAGGACGGTCTGGCCCGCGCCGGCACTGCGGCCCACGGAGATCACCTTGCCCTCGGCGCCGAAGGCGGGCACCGACACCGCAGCACCCTCGGCGACCTGCGCCGAACGCGACACCGGTAGCTGGATCTCCAGCCAGAGCGGATCCAGCCGGGCGATGCGGAAAAGCGGCGCGGCCGCGTCCACCCGCTGTCCCGGCGTGGCCGACAGTTCGATCACCACCCCGTCGGCCGGCGCCGCGATGTCCAGGGCGGCGGCCGCGCCGCCCGCCTGCATGCGGGCGATCGCCTGGTCGGACAGGCCGGCCAGCCGCAGCGCCTGCCGCCGCTGCGCGTGCTCCGCGGCCGCCTCCGCGTGGCGGCCGCGGCTCTCGCGCAGGCGGCTCTCGCCGATGATGCCTTCCCCGAGCAGGTCCTCGTCCCGCTTGAGGTTCGCCCTTGCCAGTTCCGACTGGGTCGCCGACTGGATCAGGGCGCGCGCCATCTCCGCCAGCTCCGGGCTGAGCAGCCGTGCCATCGTCTGCCCCTTGCGCACCCGGCCGTCGACCGACGCCAGGACGGTGTCGACCATGCCGGCCAGGGGCGCGGCCACCACGAACTGCTGCCCGGGCGGCACCGCCACGACCGCCGGCAGGCCGGCGATCTCCCCGCCGCCGTGCGCCTCGACCGGCGCCGTCTGCACCGCCAGCGCCTTCGACTGCTCGGCGCTCAACTTCAGCGCGGTTCCGTCCGTTCCGGCCGCCGGCGCGGCTGCGGCCAGCAGCATGCAGGCAACCCCCAGCGCTGCCCGCCGCAGCGCCCGCGGCGCGGCCATCGGCTTGTTCATCTGCTCTCCAAAGTGGTTGTCGTCGTCGCGCCCGGCCGGAACCGGTTCGCGATCCGGCTGGTACGAACAATGACAGCCGGTCCTTAAGGCGACCTTATCCGGCCCCCGGCCCGGCCGCCACCGATTGGATCAATCCGCCGCCATCGCCGAAGAACGCCCGCCCGCAGGCGCGCCCCGCGGCGCTGCATCCCGCCCCGCAGCCTGTGATTGCCCTTCGCGGCCGGCGGCCGCGCGCGAACAATCCCCACGCCGTTCTGTTAATCTCTCGCCGATCGACGAAGAGCCGGGACGACCCGGCCGACATTCGCTTCATCACCATGCGGAGGGATGGATGTTCCAGGTGAGAATCCACGGCCGCGGCGGGCAGGGGGTGGTCACGGCCGCCGAGATGCTGTCCGTCGCCGCCTTCCTCGAGGGCCGGCACGCCCAGGCCTTTCCCAGTTTCGGCTCGGAGCGCACCGGCGCGCCGGTGGTCGCCTTCTGCCGCATCGACGACAAGGAGATCAGGCTGCGGGAGCCGGTGATGCAGCCGGACGCGCTGATCATCCAGGACCCGACGCTGCTGTTCCAGGTCGATGTCTTTTCGGGCCTCAAGAGGGATGGCTACATGCTGATCAACACCAACAAGAGCTTCGACGAACTCGGCCTCGGCGACTTCGTCAAGGACTTCCGCCACGAGCGCCTGCTGACCGTGCCGGCGACCGAATTCGCACTGAAGCATGTCGGCCGCCCGTTGCCGAACGCGGCGCTGCTCGGTGGGTTCGCGGCGATCAGTGGAATGATCACGATCGATTCCGTGACGGACGCCATCCGGCAGAAGTTTTCCGGCAAGCTCGCCGACATGAACATCGCCGCGGCCAGGGATGCCTACAACTTCGTGCAGGAAGAGGAGAAGGAGGCCGCATCCCATGCTTAAGCAGATCGAAGGCTCGCGCGGCGTGGCTGAAGCCGTCGCCCTTTGCCGGCCGGAAGTCATCTGTGCCTATCCGATTTCGCCGCAGACCCACATCGTCGAGGGTCTCGGCGAAATGGTGAAATCCGGCGAGCTGACCAACTGCGAGTTCATCAACGTCGAGAGCGAATTCGCCGCGATGTCGGTGGCGATCGGCGCCTCGGCCGCGGGTGCGCGCGCCTACACCGCGACCGCGAGCCAGGGGCTGCTCTACATGGCCGAGGCAGTGTACAACGCGTCGGGCCTCGGCCTGCCGATCGTGATGACGGTCGCCAACCGCGCGATCGGCGCGCCGATCAACATCTGGAACGACCACAGCGACAGCATGTCGATGCGCGACGCCGGCTGGATCCAGGTCTTCGCCGAGAACAACCAGGAGGCGCTCGACCTGCACATCCAGGCGTTCAAGCTCGGCGAGGAACTGTCGCTGCCGGTGATGGTGTGCATGGACGGCTTCATCCTCACCCACGCCTACGAACGGGTGGACGTGCCGACCCAGGAGCAGGTGGACCGCTATCTCCCGCCCTACGAGCCGCGCCAGGTGCTCGACCCGAGCGAGCCGGTGTCGATCGGCGCCATGGTCGGGCCGGAAGCCTTCACCGAGGTGCGCTACCTGGCGCATGCCAAGCAGATGCAGGCGCTGGAGCTGATTCCGCACATCGCCGCCGAATTCAAGCAGATCTTCGGCCGGGACTCCGGCGGCCTGGTCAAGCCCTACCGCATCGAGGACGCCGAGACCGTGGTGGTGGCGCTCGGCTCGTTGCTCGGCACGATCAAGGACACGGTGGACGATCTGCGCGACGAGGGGCACAAGATCGGCGTGCTCGGCATTTCATCCTTCCGCCCCTTCCCGATTCCCGACATCCGGGACGCGCTCGCCGAGGCGCAGCGCGTCGTCGTCGTCGAGAAGTGTTTCGCCGTGGGGATAGGCGGCATCGTCTCGCGTGACGTGCGCATGGCGCTGCGCAACCGGCCGCAGCCGGTATTCACCGTGGTCGCCGGGCTCGGCGGGCGGGCGGTCACCAAGGTCTCGCTCGAGCGGTTGCTGCGCGACGCGGTCGCCGACAAGATCGAGCAGCTCACTTTCCTCGACCTCGACTGGAACATCGTCAACAAGCAACTCGAGCGCGACAAGGCGAAACGGCGTTCGGGTCCGATCGCCGAGAGCGTGCTGCGCGACATCGGCGTCGTGGCGGCGAAGATGGTCTGAGGAGCGCGAAGCCATGGAACAACTCGTCAAGTTCTACCAGACCGGCACCTTCACCGTCGGCAACCGCCTGCTGGCCGAGAACCAGCGCAGCGTCCAGGCGAACATGCAGCGCACCAACTCGCTGAACTCCGGCCACCGCGCCTGTCAGGGCTGCGGCGAGGCGCTGGGTGCGCGCTACGCGATCGACGCCGCGATGCATGCCACGGACAACCAGCTGATCGCCGCGAACGCGACCGGCTGCCTAGAGGTCTTCTCGACGCCCTATCCGGAGACCTCCTGGCAGATTCCGTGGATCCACTCGCTGTTCGGCAACACCGCGGCGGTGGCCACCGGGATCGCGGCGGCGATGCGGGTCAAGGGCCGCAAGGACGTGCGGGTGATCGCCCAGGGCGGCGACGGCGGCACCACCGACATCGGCTTCGGCTGCCTCTCCGGGATGTTCGAGCGCAACGACGACGTGCTCTACATCTGCTACGACAACGAGGCCTACATGAATACCGGCGTGCAGCGCTCCTCGGCCACGCCGCCGGCGGCGCGCACCGCCACCACGATGCCGGTCGGCCCCGAGCCGGGCAACGTCTTCGGCCAGGGCAAGAACCTGCCGCGCATTGCGATGGCGCACGGCATCCCCTACGTGGCGACCGCGACCGTGGCCGAACTTCGGGATCTGGAATACAAGGTCAAGCGCGCGATGAGCTTCCGCGGCGCACGCTACATCCACATCTACGTGCCCTGCCCGCTGGGCTGGGGCACGGCCTCGAACGAGACCATCAAGATGGCGCGCCTGGTCAAGGACACCGGCCTGTTCCCGGTGTACGAGGCGGAGCACGGCGAGGTCGTCAGCGTATCGAAGATCCGCAGGCAGCTCCCGGTGGAGGAGTACCTGAAGCCCCAGAAGCGCTTCGCCCACCTGTTCGGCAAGCAACCCCGCTACGAGGTGATCGCCCG
>DATMWM010000144.1:0-2092 GCA_035562535.1 Rhodocyclaceae bacterium
CTCATCTGGCTGCATCAGAGCGTGCAGCGCAACTCCATGGTGCGCAAGATGGAGATCATGAAGATGCGCGGCCAGTCCACCCTGCCGGGGCTGCACACCTTCCGCATCGACAACGCCGGCATCCGTGTCTTTGCGCCGGCCCAGGTCGTGGCGGCGGGCAGCGCCGCCCCCGACGCTGCGGCGCACGGTGCGCGCGCCCTCCTGGGCGTGCCGGCGCTCGACGAAATGCTCGGCGGCGGTCTGCCGCGCGGCTACTCCCTGCTCGTGGCCGGGCCTTCGGGCTCCGGCAAGAGCATCCTGGCGGCCTCCTTCCTGGCGGAGGGCGCGCGCCGCGGCGAGACCGGTGTCGTGGCCGCCTTCGAGCAGCACCCGAACCGCTCGCGCAATCCCGTGCTCGTCGATCTGATCGCGCGCGGTCAGGTGGGCCTGATCGACAGCCGGGAGCCGGATCTGTCGATCGACGAGATCGTGCTGCTGATCCTGACCGAGGTGCGCCGGCTCAAGGCGAGCCGCGTCGTGCTCGATTCCCTGAGCGGCTTCGAACTCGCCCTGGCGCCGACCTTCCGCGCCGACTTCCGCGAGTCCCTGCTCGGGCTGGTCACCGCCTTGGCGCGTGCCGGCGTGTCGGTGCTGATGACCTCCGAACTGGAAGACCGCTACACCGACCTGCGCTTCAGTCCCTATGGTGCGGCGTTCCTGACGGACGCGATCATCGTGCAGCGCTACATCGAAGTGGACAGCCGCCTGCTGCGCGTGATGGCCGTGGTCAAGGTGCGCGCCAGTGCCCATTCCAACGAGCTGCGCCTGTACAGCATCGGCGACGAGGGCATCCGCATGGGCGAGATGCTGCCCGAGCAGGAAGGCCTGCTCGGCGGGCGACCCACCCGCAAGCGCGCTGCCGCGTCATCGGCCCCGACCGATGTCGCCTGAACGGACCCGGTGACGCAGCCCCCTGAGCCGACCGACCCATCGGTCGCCGACGCCGAAGCCAAGCTGGCGCGATTGGGGGTGCAGGCCGAGGCGATGCAGGCGCTGCTCACGCGCCTGCTGCAGGACGTGGTCAGTGCGGAGACTCGCCTGGACCAGAACCAGGCGGCCCGGCTGGTCGAGGCCAACGAGCAGCTGGTGCTGGCGGCGCTGGCGAGCCAGGCCGATGCCGAAACGGCCGCGAAAGCGCTGCAGAATGCGGCGCAGGCCACCGTGCTGGATGCCCTGACTGGGCTGCCCAACCGCACCGCGCTGCGCGAGCGCTTCGTGCAGGCGATCGCCAACGCCAAGCGCCGCGGCTCGCGCTTCGCCTTGCTGTTCGTGGACCTCGACAACTTCAAGGAGCTCAACGACACGCACGGTCATGCCTTCGGCGACAAGGTGCTTTGCCTTGCCGCCAAGCGCATGCTCGCGGCGGTGCGCGAGGTGGACACCGTCAGTCGCCACGGCGGTGACGAGTTCCTCATCCTGCTGGCCGAACTGAACCAGCCGCGCGACGCGCGCACGGTCGCCGAGAAGCTGATCGCGGCGGTCGGCGCGCCGGCGGTCCTCGATGGCCAGGCGGTGAGCGTGACGGCGAGCGTGGGCATCACCGTCTACCCGGACGATGGCGAAGACTTCGACACCCTGGTCGCGCGGGCCGATGCCGCCATGTACGAGTCCAAGCGTCAGCGCGCCGGCGGTATCGCGTTCCACGGCGTCGGGCCGGTCGAAGAACCGGCACCGCAGGCGCGCCCTGCCGCGGGCAAGGGCGCCGACGAGGCGATCGATTCCGATCGCTGGCATGCGCAGCTGCGCGAGGCCAACGAGAAGCTGGTGCTGGCCGCGCTCACGGCGCAGGAGCTGCAGGCGGCTGCGGAGCAGGCGCGGCAGCGGCAAGCCGCCTTCGTGGCCGCGGTGGCGGACGAGCTGCGCAATCCCCTGGCGCCGATCCGCATTGCGAGCGCGATGCTGGGCCGCGCGCCGACCGACGAGGCGCTGCTGCCGCGGGTGCAGGGCATGGTCGAACAGCAGATGACGCAGATGTCGCGCCTGGTCGGCGACCTGATCGATGCCTCGAATGTGGAGGCCGGCGCATTGGAACTCGAGCGCCGTTTGGTCGATC
>DATMWM010000145.1:0-5309 GCA_035562535.1 Rhodocyclaceae bacterium
GCTACCCGGCGGTCGTGGCGGTGGCTTACGGCTGGCTCGCCGGCGCGGTGCTGACCGGCTGGCTGCCGTGGACCAGTCTGATCGCCCTGGGCGCGGCCGTGCCGGCCGCCAGGGCCGCCCGGGAACTGCTCGCCCATGCCGGCGAGCCAGCCGTAAGCCACAGCCACGACCGCCGGATAGCCCCAGCGCGCCCGCTGCGGTCCGAGCCGTACCACCCAGTTGCGCTTGCCCGCGGCGGCGTCTGCCCGGTAGTCCGGGAACTGGTTGATGAACAGGACGTTCGCCACGTGCAGGGCGTAGCCGAGGCCGGCGATCAGCGGGGTGGCCGAGAAACTGCCGCGCTGGACGAAGTCCGCGCCCACGACCACCAGCAGCCAGCCGCAGGCCACCGCCGCCTCGCCCAGGCCGCGGCTCATCAGCTTGAGCGGCGGCGCCGAGTAGGCCCAGCCGATGAACAGGCCGGCCAGGCCGATCCAGATCAGCCCCGGGTCGGAATAGGCGGCGAGCCAGAGTCCCGCCGGCACCACCGCCGCCATCAACGCGTAGCCGAAGATGCCGACAGCGTCGAGCGGGATCACGCCGTTCTGGATGAAGCGGCTGCCGCCTGTGAAGGGAAACTGCCGGTCGGCGTTGGCGCCGTCGGTGCCGTTCAACGCGTCGTAGTAGTCGTTCAGCACGTTCGCCCCGGCATGGGCGACCAGGGCGAAGAAGACGGTGAAGAAGGCCGCCAGGGGCTTCAGCGTCACGCCGTCGACGAAGGCGGTGGCCAGCCCGAGCAGCGCGGCCGCGAAGGTGACCGAGAGGAACGCCGGCCGGGTGGCGGCGAAATAGCGCAGCACCGGGCTGGGGAAGGCGGCAAGGGTCGGCTCGGCCGGTGGCGGCATGTCTCGGGCTCCGGGTGGTCGGGCGGCGGTGCGGCTATTTCGCCAGGGCCGCGGCGATCATCGCATCCAGGTCGGGCTTCTTCAGCACACCCATCTTCTTGCCGACGATCCGGCCGCTGCGGTCCATGGCCACGGTGAAGGGCAGACCGGCCTTGTCGTTGCCGAGTTCCCGCATGAGGTCCATGGACTTGCTCATGCCCAGCACCACCAGGTAGTCCATCTTGTAGGCCACCGCGAACTCGCGCACCGCCTCGGCGCCATCCTCCACCGCCACCCCGACGATCTCCAGACCCCTGGCCTTGTTCGCCTTGTGCGCCTTGACCAGTTCCGGGATCTCGTCGCGGCAGGGCCCGCACCAGCGCGCCCAGAAATTGACGATCAGCGGCTTGCCGCGCAGAGTCTCCAGCGCCAGCGGCTTGTCCTTCGTGTCGTTCAGGGTGGCGGCGAAGAAGGCCTGGGACGGCGAAGGCTCCTCGGCCCGGACGGCATATGCCGCGGCGGCGAGGCAGAGGGACAGCAACAGCGAAGGCAGCGCTTTCAACATCGTTCTCCTGGCGGATTCGATCGCGCCCCGGGGCGCAAAGACCGACATGCTCGGGCATGCCGGCGGCCGGCGCAAGCGCCGCGGAATCGCTTCAGGGCAGGTCGCCGCGTCGGAACAGGAAATAGCCCAGGCCGCCGCACAGCGTGCCGAGGATCACCGGGTAGGCGATCGCGTAGAGCTTGTAGCCCTCGACACCCATCAGGTCGAGGATCACGTAGGCCGAGGGGCCGAGCACGATCAGCTGCGGGTCGAACAGGGCCAGCGCCGCGGTACGGAATACCTGCAGCGGATTGGCCAGCGCGATGGTCACCGCCACTTCCGGGCGCACGTGGCCCTGGATCAGCAGGCCGAGCAGGATCAGGTCGAGGAACAGCAGCAGCGTGAGCCAGACCATGAACGCCGTACCCTGGGCGACGTCGGTGGTCCGGGCGATGGCCGAGATCAGCATGCCGATGCCCAGGAAGCACCAGCCCATCGCGGCCAGCAGGGCCGAGTAGTAGCCGAACATGCCCCAGGGCACCTCGATCTCCTGAAAGAGCGCCCAGAGCACGGCGCCGAGCATGGCGGCGAACACCGGCAGGAAGATCATCAGGTAGCGGCCGACGATCTTGCCCCAGAACCAGCCGGAGAGCGACACCGGCAGCGACAGCAGATACTCGAACACCCCGGCCTCGCGGTCGCCGGCCACCGAGCGAACCGTGGTAATCAGCACGAAGATCGGCAGGATCGCCATGGTGAGCTGGATGTAGGTGACCAGCAGCCGCGACAGCCCGATGAAGCCGAGCACCCGGGACTCGGTCAGGCCGAAGGCGAACAGGAACACCACGATCGCGCCGAACACCAGGCTGTAGATCATGAACCAGCGCGAGCGCAGCGATTCCACCATGTCCAGCCGCGCGGTCAGCCACAGGCTCTTCATCACTTGTCCTTGGCCAGCAGGTGCTCGCGGGTCTGCTGGAAGTCCAGCGCCCCGGCGACGTTGCCGCGCACGGCGGCGAAGTTGTAGCCCATCGGCGAGGCCTTGCCGCCGACGTACCAGGCCTTGCGCGCGTCCAGCCAGGACTGGTCCTGGGAATCGGCCACCCAGATGCGCACCGCCGGGTCCTTGCCCCAGTCCTGCTGGTCCAGCCAATGCACCACGCAGCCGATGTCGTCGAACTTGTAGCTCTGCTGTTTCGGCCCGCCGCTGAGCTGGGCGGCGAAGCGCCGGTCCGAGATCACCATGCTGCAGCGCACGCAGGTGTCCCGGTCGTACTTGATCTCGACCATGCCTTCCGGCAGTTCGGCCGCGCGCTTGCAGCCGGCGAGCAGCGCGGCGGCGATCGGCGCGAGCGCGAAGCCCGCGCCGGCGAAGTCCTTCAGGAATTGACGACGCGACGCACGCATGCCGGGTCTTCCTCCGCTTCGGTTTCTGTCATGGAGATGTGGCTGACCAGGGCGACGTAGCGCGACACCATGCCCAGGAAGCGCAGGCGGTCGGGACCGGCCACCGTGCCTTCCCACACCAGCCCGCCGCCGGCGTCGCGGAAGCTCCAGGCCCCGACCGCCTTGACGAAGGCGGGCTCGGGCCGCTTGACCTCGACCCGGCAGTGCAGCAGGCCCGAGAGCGACACGTCGTCCGCCACCCGGTCGTCGAGCACCACCTTGCCCATGTCCAGCTCGATCACCCGGTTGACCAGGGTGGCGACCTCGTTCAGCCGGTGGCTGGAGATCAGCATGGTGGCCTGCTGCTGCCGCTCGGCCAGCAGTTCGAAGAAGATCTTGCGCGCCTCCGGGTCGAGGTTGGCCGCCGGCTCGTCCATGATCAGCAGCTTCGCCTCGCGGCCGAGCGCGATGGCGATCAGGATTTTCTGCTTCTGGCCGCCGGAGAGCTTGACGAAGGGCTGGCTGCGCACCCGGGAGACGTCCAGGCCGAGCCGGCCGGCGATCCCGGCGATGCGCCCGGCATCGCTGCGGCAGAGCGAGGCGGAGAAGTCGATCAGCTGTCCGACCGGCATCTTCAGCGGCGGCGGCAGCTGCGGCACGAAGCCGATCAGGGAGAGCACCGACGTCCTGTTCGGACGCGGCGCCTGACCGGCTACGGTCACCCCGCCCTCGTGCACGTACTCGCCGAGCAGGCAGCGGATCAGCGTGGTCTTGCCGGCGCCGTTCGATCCGATCAGCGCGACGCGCTCGCCCAATCCGATCTCCAGGCTGACCCCGTCGAGGACGCGGTTGCGCCTGAACGTCTTGGAAACGTTGTCGAAGCGGATCATGTGGGAGGCAATTATAGGTGAGCGGTCTGCCGGGTCGGGTCACATGAGCTTCGAAAGTCCCTTCACGTCGAAGGTCAGCGAGTTGGTCGGACAGACGTCCACGCACAGGCCGCAGCGCGTGCAGTCCGGCCCGATCGGCACCTCGGTGTCCACCGCCCGGCCCTTGATGACCGTGTCGAGGACATGCGGCACCAGGCACACCTTGCGGCAGTTGCCCTCGTGGAAGCAGTTGTCCAGCCTGTACTTGATGCGCAGCGGGCTGAAGATGCCGACCACGCCGTAGGTCAGGCCGATCGGGCAGGCATAGCGGCACCAGGCGCGACGCACGAAGAAGACCTCGAACACGAGCAGGGCGAGCACCCACAGCATCGCCAGGCCGGAGCCGTAGATCAGCGCCCGGGAGATGATGCCGGTCGGCGAGATCGCCTCGAACACGGTGTAGCCGGTGACCAGCGCGAGCAGGGCCATGATCACCCAGAAGACGGTGCGCAGGCGCCGGTCTATGCTCTGGTCGGTGACCAGCTTTTTCCTGACCAGGTACAGATGCAGCGATTCGGCCCACTCGGCGAGCAGATGGTAGGGGCAGGCCCACGAGCAGAACGTTCGCCCGCCGAGCAGCAGCCAGAGCACCAGGACCGTGCCGGTGCCGATCAGCATGTTGGTGATGATGTGCTTGTGCGCGAGCATCACCTGCATTGCGGAATTCACGTCGATCAGGTGGAAGCCGACGAAGCGCGAGGCGGACAGCGACCCCTCGAGGATCTGGATGTCGAGATAGTAGGACACGACGAAGAGCAGGTTCGCCGCGATCAGCACGGCCCACCGGCGGTTGCGCCACTTGTGCGACGTCTTCTTGTGGGCCTCGGCATGTTCCAGCGATTCCTTCAGACGGTCCTTGAGCGTGGTCTTGTTGTGCAGGTGGATCTTCTGCGCGCGCTCGCTGATCCGCGCCGGCTTGGACGGCTCGCGGCCGAACATGACCATGATCTGCTCGCGGAAGCGGCGCCTGAGTATGTCGCGCTTCCCTGTTTCCGAAGTCGGCGCGGACTGCATCAGGTTCTCCATACCTCGCGCGGTTCGACGACGATGGCGGCCCGCTCCACCGGACAGATCATCTCGCACACCCCGCAGCCCACGCAGGGCTCGTGCACCACGGGCGACTTGCGCGGGGTGCCGTCCGGCGCAAACACTTTCTCTATCGTGATCGCGCCCTTGATCGGGCACTCGCGCACGCACAGGTCGCATTCCGCCACGTCGTAGGGATGCTCGGCGACCGGGATCGGCTTCCAACGGTCCACGGCGACATAGCGCATCCTGCCCTCGAACTCCGGGCCGCGCGCCTGCCCCTTGAAGCCCTTGCCCTTGATCGCGAGGCAGGACTCGGGGCGCACCAGCCTTGCCACGCCCATGCGCTCGGTCATGTTCAGCGTCGGCTCGGGATCCTTCTCCTTGGCCAGCAGGACGGGCTTGGCGGCCAGTTGCGCGCCCGGGCGTACCGGCAGGAATGCGGGCTTGTGGTACGTGAGTGCGCCGGTGGGGCAGGCCAGCACGCACTGCACGGCATCGCAGGAGAAGTCGCAGGGCTGGTCGCGGGCCTCGATGTAAGGCACGCCCACGCCGAAGCCA
>DATMWM010000146.1:0-5505 GCA_035562535.1 Rhodocyclaceae bacterium
GTGGTCGTTGACCATGCCCACCGCCTGCATCAGGGCGTAGCAGATGGTCGGCCCGACGAAGCGGAAACCGCGGCGCAGCAGGTCCTTGCTCATGGCGCGGGACTCCTCGGTGGCCGCGGGCAGTTCGGCGAGCGAGCCCCGGGCATTGCGGATCGGCGCACCATCGACGAAGCGCCACAGGTATGCATCGAAGCTGCCGAATTCCCCGGCGACGTCCAGGACCGCCCGGGCGTTGGCGATGGCGGATTCGATCTTGAGCCGGTTGCGCACGATGCCCGCATCGGCCAGCAGGGCCGCGACTTCGTCCGGGCCGTAACGCGCCACCCGCCGGGGGTCGAAACCCTCGAAGGCGCGGCGGTAGTTCTCGCGCTTGCGCAGGATGGTGATCCAGCTCAGGCCCGCCTGGGCGCCTTCGAGGACCAGGAACTCGAACAGGAGCCGGTCGTCGTGCACGGGAACGCCCCACTCCAGATCGTGGTAGGCGACGTACAGCGGGTCGTCGCCGGCCCAGGCGCAGCGGACGGGGGTCGACATGGGCGTTCCCTCGGCGGCAATTTGCCGCGAGTATGGCTCCCGCCGGCGCGGGCTGACAAGCGCGGCGCGCGGCGGCGTAACATCCGGCTTTCACAGCGACACGGTTCCGGAGGTTTCCATGGAAAAGCGCCACGAGCTTGCCCTGGTGGTGGGTGTGGGTCCCGGTCTGGGGTTCTCGCTCGCGCGGCGATTCGCCCGGGCCGAGATGCAGATCGCGCTGGCCGCGCGCCACCCGGAGAAGCTGGACGACATCGCCGCCGAGTGCTCGGGGATCGGCCACGGCTGCGCCGCGCTGCGCTGCGACGCCAGCGTCGAGGCCGACGTCGTCGGCTTGTTCGAGCGTGTCGGACGCGAGTTCGGCGACCCGCACCTGGTGGTCTACAACGCCGGCGCCTTCACCCAGGGCAGCGTGCTGGACACGAGCGCGGAAGCGTTCGAGCGCGCCTGGCGCACCGGCTGCCTCGGCGGCTTCCTGGTGGGCCGCGAGGCGGCCCGCCGCATGCGCGCCCGCGTCGCGGCAGGCGGCCCCGGCGGGACGATCCTGTTCACAGGCGCGACTGCCAGCCTGCGCGGGGCGGCCGGTTTCCACTGCCTCGCGGTCGCCAAGGCCGGGCTACGCGCGCTGGCGCAGAGCATGGCGCGCGAGCTGCAGCCGTCCGGCATCCATGTCGCGCACGTGGTGATCGACGGCCGGATCCGTCCGCAGCCCGGCGTGGAGCACGGCGCGCCGGACCACGGGGATGCGCTGCTGGACGCCGACGCGATCGCCGAGACCTACTACCAGTTGCACCGGCAGCCGCGCAGCGCCTGGACCCTGGAGCTGGACCTGCGTCCCTGGGTCGAGAAGTTCTGAATCCGGCCGGCGCCGGAAATGCCCCGTGCCGACCCGGTGGGGCGGGTCGGTGGGGCGGGTCACACGGAGGTAAAGCGGTGCGGCGCGACGCTCGATCCTACAGCGACAGCACGCCGTGCTTGATCGAGTTGTCGTCCGGATTGTTCGACAAGGCGAAGCCCAGGCCCGCGACGAACTTGAGCATGCGCTCGTTGTTCGAGAGGAAGTCGCCCTCCATGAACTTCAGTCCGCGGGAGCGCGCGGCGTCGATCAGGACCAGCATCAGCTTGCGCGCCAGCCCGCGGTGCTGCCAGTCGTCGGACACCACGATGGCGAACTCGCAGGAGTCGCCGCCGGGGTTCACCGCGTAGCGGCACACGCCGACCTCGACTTCCTTGCCGTCCTGGTCGACGGTGGCGATGAAGGCCATCTCGCGGTCGTAATCGATCTGGGTGAGCCGGGCGACCATCGGGTCGGTGAGCTCGCGCAGGGTGTTCATGAAGCGGAAATACTTGGTCTCGGCCGAGAGGTTCCTGACGAACTCCTTCTCGAGTTCCGCGTCCTCGGGCCGGATCGGGCGGATCAGGACGTCGGTGCCGTCCGGCATGGTCCAGGTCTGCACCAGGTGCGACGGGTAGGGGTGGATCGCCATGTGGTCGTAGCGGTCCGCCGTCGGCGACACGTTCTCCACCACGATGCTCACGTCCACCGCCACGGCCCCGGCCTCGTCCACGATCAGCGGATTGATGTCCATCTCGCGGATCCACGGCAGCTCGCAGACCATCTCCGAGACTCGCAGCAGAACGAGTTCGAGCGCGTCCATGTTCGCCGGCGGCATGTTGCGGTACTCCCCGAGCACCCGGGAGGCCCGGGTTCCGCGGATCATGTCGGCGACCAGGTAGCTGTTCAGCGGCGGCAGCGCCACGGCGCGATCGCGCTGCGCCTCGACCTTCGTGCCGCCCTCGCCGAAGGTGATGATCGGTCCGAACACCTCGTCGTGCTTCACGCCGACCATCAGCTCGCGGCCGTTCGGCTTGACGATCATCGGCTCGACCGCGATGCCGTTGATCTGGGCGTCCGGCCGGTTCTTCCTGACCTCGTCGATGATCTCCTGGTAGGCCGCGCGGACCGACTGCAGGTTGGCGAGGTTCAGCCGCACGCCGCCGGATTCGCTCTTGTGGGCGATCTGGGGCGAGTCGATCTTCATCGCCACCGGCAGGCCGATCTCCTCGGCCAGCACCATGGCTTCGGTGGCCGAGCGCGCCACCACCGTGCTCGATATCGGAATGCGGAAGGCCGCCAGCAGCGCCTTGGACTCCATCTCGGTCAGGGTATAGCGCTTCTCGATCAGGGCGGTCTCGATGACCAGTTTGGCGCTCTCGATGCTCGGCGGGTTGAGGTGGGACAGCGGCGCCGGCGTCTGCATCAGGAGCTTCTGGTTGCGGAAGAAGTTCGAGATGTGGGAGAACAGTTCGACCGCCGGTTCCGGCGTGCGGAAGGTCGGAATGCGGGCCGCCTTGAACAGGTTGCGCGATTCGCGGACCTGGTCCTCGCCCATCCAGCAGGTGACCACCGGTTTCTCGGCCCCCTGGGTGACCTCGATCACCTCCCGGGCGGCGTCCGAGGGGTCGGTCATCGCCTGCGGGGTGAGGATGGTGAGCACGCCGTCCACGTTGTCGTCGGCGAGCACCAGCGCCAGCGTCTGTCCGTAGCGCGCCGGGTCGGCGTCGCCGACGATGTCCAGCGGATTGCCCCGCGACCAGGTGTTCGGCAGCAGGTCGTTGAGCTTGTTCAGGGTCGCTTCGGAAAGCTGGGCGAGCGGGATGTTCAGATCGGCGCAGCGGTCGGCCGCCATTACGCCCGGGCCGCCGCCGTTGGTAATGATCGCCAGCCGGTTGCCGCGCGGCCGGAAGCGCTGGAACAGCGCCTGGGCGGCGGCGAAGAACTGGCCTACGCTGTACAGGCGCACCACGCCGGCCCGGCGCAGGGCCGCATCGAAGACGTCGTCCGAGCCGACCACGGTGCCCGTGTGCGACAGGGCGGCCCGGCCGCCCACCGGGTGCCGGCCGACCTTCATCAGCAGCACCGGCTTGACCCGTGCCGCGGCGCGCAGCGCGCTCATGAACCGGCGCGACTGGCGTATGCCTTCCACGTAGAGGAAGATGCTCTCGGTCTTCGGATCGTTGGCGACGTAGTCCAGCAGTTCGCCGAAATCGACGTCCGAGGATCCGCCCAGCGAAACGACGCAGGAGAAGCCCACGTCGTTCGGCTTGGCCCAGTCCAGGATGGCGGTGCATAGGGCGCCGGACTGGGAGATCAGCCCGATCGAACCGCGGATCGCGCCGCCGTGGGCGAAGGTGGCGTTCAGGCCGATCTCGGGGCGCATCACGCCCAGGCAGTTCGGCCCGATCAGGCGGATGCCGTAGCGCCGGGCGGTGTCGAGCACCGCGCGCTCCAGGGCCGCGCCCTGGGGGCCGATCTCGGAAAAACCGGCGGAGATGACCACCGCGGCGCGCACGCCGGCGCGGCCGCAGGACTCCATGATCCCTGGCACCGTGGTGGCCTTCGTGGCGATCACCGCCAGGTCTAGACGCTGCGGGATGTCGTCCACCGTGGGGTAGGAGGGAATCCCGGAGATTTCCTCGTGCTTGAGGTTCACCGCGAACAGCTTGCCCTTGTACCCGGCCTCGAGCATGTTGCGCACGATGACCGCGCCGATCGACCCCTCGCGCTCGCTGGCGCCGATGATGGCGACGGACTTGGGCTCGAACAGCGGCGTCAGGTAGTGTTTTTCTTGCATGCTCGGTCGGCTCGCCGGTTGGGGCCCGAGCCTTCTCGCAGCGTAAGCCTCGGGTTTTCGGGCGAACATCCTCGGACCTCGATGGTTGGTTTTTTGCAGTGCACAATTTATGCGATTCGGTCGAATCGCGCAATAGAGATTAGGCTCTAAATGGGGGGCCTTCTTGCTTCATTCGTCACGGCAAGTTCTCAATCGGTTGGTTTCATGAAGGTTTTCGCGGTTGCAGCAAAACGACACCGGATCCGGCGGCGGTCGGGCGCGTCGGCTTTCCCGCCGGGTCCTCCCGAGGGGGCCGTCGACAGGGTTTAGCAAGCATTAATACTCTAATATTCAGGCTCCCCGCCGCGTCGGGGCGTTCTTTTCCTTGGAGCCCCGTTTGCGCCCGATCCCGGCCGGACTGCTGCAGAACCGCTATTTCCCCGCCGCGGCCTTCGCCGCCCTCCTAATCCTCGTCGGTCTGCTGACCCGCGTCGGCCTTTGGCTGCATCCGGGCACCGCCGTGCCGGTCACGCCGACCGCCCTGGCGCACGTGTTCGGCATGGGCATGCTGTTCGACCTGGCGGCCGCCGCTTTCTTCTGCGCCCCGCTGGTCCTCTATCTGTCGCTGCTGCCGGACCGGGTCGCCCGCTGGCGCATTCACCGGATCGTCTTCTCCGGCCTGTTCGCCGCCGGCATCTACGTGCTTTGCCTGGTCGCGCTCTCCGAGTGGGTGTTCTGGGACGAATTCGGCACCCGCTTCAATTTCATCGCGGTGGATTACCTGGTCTATACGCGGGAGGTGCTGGGCAACATCTGGCAGTCGTATCCGGTCGGGAAGCTGCTCGCGGTCCTGCTGGTGCCGGCGCTCGGACTGACCTGGTTGGTGCGCCGCCCGGTGCTGGATGCGCTGAGCGCTCCGGCGTCCTGGCGGCAGCGTGCCGGCGGCATCGCCGCGGCGCTGCTGGCGCCGCTGGCGGTCTATTCGGCCGTTTCGGAATCCCAGAAGGATCTCAGCGAGAACGTCCAGCAGAACGAACTCGCCGGCAACGGCAGCTGGGAGTTCTTTTCCGCGGCGTACAGCAGCGAACTCGACTACGAACGCTTCTACGCGGTGCTGCCGGCGGAGCAGGCCTCGCACGCGGTCGAGCGCCTGCTCGACGCGCGCGAGGCGCCCGGGGATCGCGGGCTGCTGCACAAGGTGAGCGCCGCCGGCGCCGAGCGCCGTTTCAACGTGGTCCTGATCAGCGTCGAGAGCCTGGGCTCGGAGTTCATCGGCGCGCTGGGCAACCGCCAGGGCCTGACGCCGAACCTGGATGCCTTGTCGGAGGAGAGCCTGTTCTTCACGAACCTGTACGCGACC
>DATMWM010000147.1:0-2363 GCA_035562535.1 Rhodocyclaceae bacterium
CATCGCCATGGGCACCGGCACCGACGTGGCGATGCAAAGCGCCGGAGTGACGCTGGTCAAGGGCGACCTTAACGGCATCGTGCGCGCGCGACGCCTGTCGCGGGCCACCATGGCCAACATCCGCCAGAATCTGTTCCTGGCCTTCGTCTACAACGCGCTCGGCGTGCCGGTGCCCATGGCGATGCCCACGTCTGCAGCGGCGAGGGCGGGCGCGTCGTTCACCCCGTCCCCGGCCATGGCCACGATCGCGCCCCCTGACTTGAGGCGCGTGACGATTTCGTGCTTGCGTGCGGGCGGAACGTCCGCTTCCACCTGATCGATGCCCAGTTGCCGCGCGATGGCTTCGGCCGTGCGCCGGTTGTCGCCGGTGACCATGATGACCCGCAACTTCTCGGCGCGCAGCGCCTCCAGCGCCGCCGCCGTGGTGGCCTTGACGGGATCGGCCACCGCGATCAGACCGAGCAGCGTCTTCGCGCGCGCGACGAAGACCACGGTAGCGCCTGCATCCCGCTGCCTGTCGGCCTCGGCTGTCAACGGCTGCGGGTCTACGCCGATGCGCGCCATCATCGCCGGATTACCCAGCGCGACCGCCTCGGCCCCGAGGCGCGCCCGCACGCCCTCGCCGGTGACGGACTCGAAGTCCTCCACCGGGCGGGCCGCCGATGCTAGCGCCTGCCCGTGGCGCATGATGGCCTGGGCCAGCGGATGCTCGCTGCTCTTCTCCAGGGATAGCGCCACCTCCAGCAGTTCGGCCTCCGCTACGCCCGGCGCGGGAACTACACCGACGACCTTCGGCTTGCCTTCTGTCAGGGTGCCGGTCTTGTCCACCACGAGCGTGTCCACCTGCTCGAAGCGCTCCAGCGACTCGGCGTTCTTGATCAGCACGCCGGCCTGCGCGCCGCGTCCGATGCCGACCATGATCGACATCGGGGTCGCCAAGCCCAGGGCGCAGGGGCAAGCGATGATGAGCACGGTCACCGCGGCGGCCAGCGCATAGGACAAGGCCGGCGCCGGCCCCCAGACGAGCCAGGCGACGAAAGCGAGCAGCGCCACCATGATCACCGCCGGCACGAACCAGGCCGACACCCGGTCGGCGAGCTTCTGGATCGGCGCCTGGCTGCGCTGCGCCTGCGCGACCAGTTCGACGATCTGGGCAAGCAGGGTATCGCGGCCCACCTTCTCCGCACGCATGACGAAGGCGCCGGTGGCGTTGACCGAGCCGCCCACGACGTTTGCGCCGACGCTCTTTTCCACCGGGATCGATTCCCCCGTCACCAGCGATTCGTCCACGCTGCTCGCGCCTTCGACCACCACGCCATCGGTCGGTACCCGTTCGCCGGGGCGTACCCGCAGCCGATCCCCCACCTGCACCTGTTCGAGCGGGATGTCCTGCTCGGCGCCGTCGGCGCCGATGCGCCGTGCGGTCTTGGGCGCGAGATCGAGCAGCGCCCGGATGGCGCTGCCGGTGCGCTCGCGCGCCCGCAGCTCCAGCACCTGACCGAGCAGCACCAGCACGACGATTACCGCTGCGGCCTCGAAGTACAGACCGACGCGCCCCTGCGCGTCGCGCATCTCGGGCGGGAACAGTTGCGGTGCGAGCACCGCCACGACGCTATAGACGTAGGCGGCGCCGGTGCCCAGGCCGATCAGGGTGAACATGTTGAGGCTGCGGTTCTTCAGCGAGGCGAGGCCGCGCACGAAGAAGGGCCAGCCGCCCCACAGCACGACCGGCGTGGCCAGCAACAGCTCGACCCAGGGTGCCCGCGGGCTGTGCGCGAACGCCCCTACCGCCGGCAGGTGCGCACCCATGGCGAGCACGAGCAGCGGCAGGGTCAGCACCGCGCCGATCAGCGTGCGTCGCGTCATGTCGCGCAGCTCCGGGCTGGGGCTGGGTCTGGCTTTGGCGATCGGTGCTAGCGGCTCAAGCGCCATGCCGCAGATGGGGCAGTTGCCAGGTGCGGGCTGGCGCACCTGCGGATGCATCGGGCAGGTATAGACGATGCCGGTGTCGGCGGAGGACGTAGGCGCCGCGACGGGAGGCGACGGTCCCAGGTACCGGATCGGGTCGTCGCGGAACTTCACAAGACACCCGGCACTGCAGAACACGTACTCTCGACCCCCATGCAGGTGCCGGTACCGGGCACCGCCCCGCTTCACCGTCATGCCGCACACCGGATCGAGCGCGACATCCTCGCCCGGCGCCGGGTGAACATTATGGCCGTGCATGTGTACGTCATGGGTACTCATGAGGCCTCCCGCCGGCAACCGCGCGGCCTTGCTTCGGTAGGGGCGACGTCTGGCAGCTCGCATGGCGATCGCCTTGACCCGTCCAGCGCTAGCGCGCAAGCATCCCGGTGACTGTC
>DATMWM010000148.1:0-6546 GCA_035562535.1 Rhodocyclaceae bacterium
GCCTGGTACTTCATCTACTCGATCTACGCCCGCCAGCCGCGCGCCGAGCAGACCGCCCAGATGGTGGCCAGCGTGGTCAACCTGACCCGCGCGGCCCTGGTCACCGCCCAGCCGGACAAGCGCCGCGACCTGCTCTTGGAACTGTCGGATCGCGAGGGCATCCAGATCTGGCCGGCCGAGGACGGCGAGTCCCTGACCGCGCTGCCGGATGATCCGCTGCTCGAACTGGTGCTGGCGGAGGTGCGCCGCCGGCTCGGCCCGGACACGCGCATCGTGCTCGGCCGCGATGGCGTGCCCGGCCTGTGGGTGAGCTTCGCGATCGAGGACGACGACTACTGGGTGAGGCTGCCGCCGGAACGACTGGAAAGCGTGATCCCGCGGCACTGGATCGGCTGGGCGGCGGCGGCATTCGTGCTCTCGCTGCTCGGCGCCTACCTGATCGTCTTCGGCGTGACCCGGCCGCTCAAGTCGCTGGCGGCGGCGGCCGGCGCCATTGGCCAGGGGCGCTTTCCCGAGCCGCTGGCCGAGGCCGGCGCCCAGGAACTGGCCACCCTGGCCCGCGCCTTCAACCGCATGTCGGCGGACCTACAGCAACTGGAGGCGGATCGGGCGCTGATCCTGGCCGGCGTCTCCCACGACCTGCGCACCCCGCTCGCCCGGCTGCGGCTCGGGGTGGAGTTGAGCGGCGCGGACGAGGCGACCCGCGAGGGCATGAACGAGGACATCGAGGACATGGACAAGGTGATCGGCCAGTTCCTCGATTTCGCCCGGGAGTCCTCCGGCGAGGGCTGGCTTCCGACCGACCTGAACGCGCTCGCCGCCGAGGTCGCCGAGAGCTACCGCAAGCGCGGCGCCACGGTCGAGGCGCGCGTGCAGCCGCTGCCCGAACTGCCTGCCCGGCCGACCGCGCTGCGCCGCGTGCTCGCCAACCTGATCGACAACGCGCTGCGCTACGCCGGCCAGGACTCGCCGGTGGAACTGCATACCGCCGCGGCGAAAGGCGAGGCGATCGTCGAGGTGCGCGACCGCGGGCCGGGCATCCCCGCCGACCAGGTGGAGCGGCTGAAGCGGCCGTTCACCCGCCTGGACACGGCGCGCAGCAACGCCAGCGGCGCCGGACTCGGCCTGGCGATCGTGGACCGGATCGTGCGCGGTCACGGCGGCCGGCTGGATCTGCTGCCGCGGCCGGGCGGCGGATTGATCGCGCGCATCGCGCTGCCGCTCGCGGCGCCGCAGAATCCAGCCAGAACCCCGGCATCCGCACAACCGATGGACAACGACCGATGAACCAGCAGGCCCAGGCCACGGCCACACCCTACGAACGGATCGGCGGCGAAGCCGGCTTGCGCGCCCTGGTGCGCCGCTTCTACCAGCTCATGGACGAACTGCCCGAAGCCTACGGCATCCGCCGGCTGCACCCGCCGGATCTGGCCGGATCCGAGGAAAAGCTGTTCATGTTCCTGTCCGGCTGGCTGGGCGGGCCACCGCTTTTCGCCAGCCGCTACGGCCACCCGCGGCTGCGCGCCCGCCACCTGCCGTTCGCCATCGGCCGCGCCGAGCGCGACCAGTGGCTGATGTGCATGAATCACGCGCTGGAGGAGCAGGTCGCCGACCCGGCGCTGCGCGCGCCGCTCTACAAGGCGATCGCGGACCTGGCCGACCACATGCGCAACCGGCCCGAGCCGGGCGGCGCGCACGTCTGAAAGGGGGAAATCCGTCCGGTTGTCCGGGCAAATCGTTGGGGGCATACTGTGACCGGATCTACGACGTAGCCGCAGCGGCTGCCGCATCATCCCCCACGCATCGGATCCAGGCAGGAAACACGGCGTTCTCAACCGAAAGGGAGCACAAATGGCTCAAACCACGTGGATTCTCGTCGCCAACTCGAGCACGGCCAAGCTGTTCGCGAACAACGGCCCGAAGAAGGGCCTGCAGTTGCTGAAGGAAGTGGAGCACCCGGAAAGCCGGCAGAAGAACGCGGAACTGGTCACCGACCGCGCCGGCCACATGCAGAGCAGCGGCAACGGCCACGGCGCCCGCCAGCCGCAGACCGAGCCGAAGACGAACGAGGCGCGGCATTTCGCCCAGGAACTCGCCCGCGAGTTGATCCACGGCCGCTCGACCAACCAGTACGGCCGGGCCATCCTGGTCGCCCCGCCCGCCTTCATGGGCCTGATCAACGGCCTGCTAGACGCGCCGACCTCGCAGCTGGTGACCGACCGCTTCGAGAAGGACTACACCAAGGCGAACGATAAAGAACTCTCGACGCACCTCGAAGGCTGCATCTACCTCTGACAGGCAAAGCGGGCGACCGGCGTGTAGATCGAGCCGCCCGCATCCAGCACCGATTCCACCAGCACGAATTCGGCGACCTTCCAGCGGATCGGCTCGATCCGCGGCAGGTCGCCGGTGCAGTTGGCCTTGCGCAGCAGCGTGATGTGCGCCGCGAAGGGTTTGTCGTCCAGCCGGTAGCCGGCTGCCCGCAGTTCCTGGTTCAGCCCGTCCGCCAGCGCCGATAGCGGCGCCGGCACGCTGCGGGCGCCGGCCCACACGATCCGGTTGTGCCGCCAGTAGCCGAGTCGCTCCAGTTCCAGATCGAATGCCTCGAACGCCAGGGCGCCGCCCGTCGCGCGGAGCATGTCGACACGTTCGTCCTCCACCTCGCCGACGAAAGCGAGCGTGATGTGCAGGTTCTCCCGGCGGGTCGGCCGTCCGCCGCAGGTTACGGCGGCGCGCTGCGCGGCGGCGGCAAGCGCGCCCGCGGCCGGCGCGTCCGGCCAGACCGCGAAGAACACGCGCCGCCGCGCGGGCGCGCCGGCCGGCTCAGCCATCGTCCCGGCGCGCCAGCAGCGCCACGGCCTGCGCGGAGATGCCCTCGCCCCGGCCGGCATAGCCCAGGCGCTCCATGGTCTTCGCCTTGACGTTCACCCGTTTCGCCCCGATCCCCAGGTCGGAGGCGATGTTCGCGGCCATGGCCTCGACATAGGGCGCGAGCCGCGGCGCCTGGGCGATCACCGTTGCGTCTACATTGACCGGCTCGAAGCCAGCGTCGGCCACGCGCCGGACCGCCGCGCGCAGCAGCACCCGGCTGTCCGCGCCGGCGTAGGCCGGGTCCGTGTCCGGAAAGTGGCGGCCGATGTCGCCCAGAGCCGCGGCGCCGAGCAGCGCATCGGTCACGGCGTGCAGCAGGACGTCGGCATCCGAGTGGCCGAGCAGGCCGCGCCCGAACGGAATGTCCACCCCGCCGATCACCAGCCGCCGCCCGGGCACCAGTGCGTGCACGTCGAATCCCTGGCCGATGCGAAACGGTACGCTCATGCCTCACTCCCGGTTCGCCAGGATCCACGAGGCGAGTTGCAGATCCAGCGGAAAGGTCACCTTCAGATTGGTCGCGTCCGCGGCCACCAGTTTCGGGGCCAGCCCCAGCGCCTCGACCGCGCCGGCCTCGTCGGTGACCTCCCGCGAGCGCTCCAGCGCCTTGCGCAGCAGCCGGTAGCGGAACATCTGCGGGGTCTGTGCCTGCCAGAGCCGCTCGCGCGGCACGGTGGCGGCGATGCGCTGCCCCGCGTCGGCGCGCTTCAGCGTATCGGCGACCGGGACGGCCAGGATGCCGCCGACCTCGTCCTCCGCCACCTCGCGCAGCAGCGCGTCCAGGTGGTGCGGCGCCAGGCAGGGCCGAGCGGCATCGTGCACCAGGATCCAGTCCTCCGGTCCGGCGGTCCTGGAGATCGCCTTCAGACCGTTCAGCACCGAATCGGCCCGCGTGCGCCCGCCGCAGAACAGCGGTTGGAGCTTCGGCCCGAGCGCGGCCCAGTCGTGCCGCTTCCAGTGCCCGTCCTCCACCGCCAGGACCACGAAAACCGCCTCGATGCCCGGATGTGCACAGAGCACCGACAGAGTGTGAAAGATCAATGGCCGCCCCGCCAGGCTCAGGTATTGTTTCGGCAGCGCGTCGCCCATGCGCGAACCGCTGCCCGCCGCGGGCACGAGAGCGAAATGGCGAGACATGCGACGATTTTATCCGATGCGGCAGCGGAATCCGCCGCGGGGCCGGATGCCGGGCGCGCGAGGCGATGAACCCCGCCCGGCATTCGACGCTCGAACTGCATGAACCGGGAGGCCACCCATGACGATGCCCGTACGGCCGGCCGCGGTCGCCGGCATGTTCTACCCTGGAGAACGATCCGCCCTGCGGGGAGAGGTCGACGCCATGCTCGCCGCGGCCGCCGGCCCGGAAACGCAGGAGCGCCAGCCGAAGGCGCTGCTGGTCCCGCATGCCGGCTATGTCTACTCCGGCCCGGTGGCCGCGGCCGCCTATGCCCGGCTCGCGCCCTGGCGCAGCCGCATCCGCCGCGTGGTGATGTTCGGCCCGGCGCACCGGGTGGCGGTGCGCGGCCTCGCCCTGCCCCAGTCCGCCGCCTTCTCCACGCCGCTGGGCACGGTGCCGGTGGACGCGCAGGCGGTGGCGCTGGCGCGCCGGCTGCCCGGCGTGGTGGAAAGCGAGCAGGCGCATGCGCTTGAGCATTGCCTGGAGGTGCAGCTTCCCTTCCTGCAGAGCGTGCTGGACGATTTCGCGCTGGTGCCGTTCGCGGTCGGCTTCGCGCAGGGCGAGGACGTCGCCCGGGTGATCGAGGCGCTGTGGGGCGGGCCCGAGACGCTGATCGTGGTCAGCTCGGACCTCTCTCACTACCACCCGTATCGCGAGGCGCAGCAGCTCGACCGCTCGACCGCGCAGGCGATCCTCGCCCTGGAATCCGGGCTGGATCACGAGCAGGCCTGCGGCGCCACGCCGATAGACGGTCTGCTGCTGTGCGCGCGCCGCCGCGGCCTGACCCCGCGCCTGCTCGACCTGCGCAATTCCGGCGATACGGCCGGCGACCGCGCGCGCGTGGTCGGCTACGCAGCCTTCGCCTTCTACGAGGAGGAGCCGGGCGATGTCCACTGAACCGGGCAGCGCGCTGCTGCAGATCGCGCGCAACGCGATCGCGCGCCAGCTCGGGCTGCCCTGCGGACAGGATCCGCAGATCGATGAGCTGGAGCGCCCCGGGGCGACCTTCGTCACCCTGACCCGCCACGGCGAACTGCGCGGCTGCATCGGCACGCTCGAGGCGCACCGGCCGCTCGGCGAGGACGTGCGCGAGAACGCGGTGGCCGCGGCCTTCCGCGATCCGCGCTTCGCACCGCTGCGCGCCGAGGAGTTCGACGCGGTGCGGGTCGAGGTGTCGCTGCTCACCGAACCGGAGTTCATGCAGTTCGCCGGCGAGGACGACGCGCTCGCCCAGCTGCGCCCCGGACAGGACGGCGTGATCCTGTTCTACAACTGCCAGCGGGCGACCTTCCTGCCCCAGGTCTGGGAGAGCCTGCCGCAGCCCCGCCAGTTCATGGCCCAGCTCAAGCGCAAGGCCGGGCTGCCGGCGGATTTCTGGCACCCGAACGTCATGCTCGCGCGCTATCAGGTGACCAAATGGAAGGAAGCGGAGAAGGCCGCGGCCGGGTGATCGAGACCTCGTTTCCCGGGCGCTGGTGGCATGCCCTGGACGACGGGCGCATCCAGTGCGACCTGTGCCCGCGCGACTGCCGCCTGCACGAGGGCCAGCGCGGCGCCTGCTTCGTGCGCAGGATGGAGCACGGACGGATGGTGCTCACCACTTACGGCCGCTCTTCCGGCTTCTGCGTGGACCCGATCGAGAAGAAGCCGCTCAACCACTTCTATCCCGGTTCCAGCGTGCTGTCCTTCGGCACCGCCGGCTGCAACCTGGCCTGCAAGTTCTGCCAGAACTGGGACATCAGCAAGTCGCGCGAGATGGACGTGCTGATGGACGCCGCCTCGCCCGAGGCGATCGCCGCCGCCGCGCGGCGCGTCGGCGCGAAGAGCGTGGCCTTCACCTACAACGACCCGGTGATCTTCGCCGAGTACGCCATGGACACGGCCGACGCCTGCCATGCATTGGGCATCCAGACGGTCGCGGTCACCGCCGGCTACATCCACGAGGCGCCGCGGCGCGAGTTCTACGCGAAGATGGACGCGGCCAACGTGGACCTCAAGGCCTTCACCGACGCGTTCTATTTCAAGCTCTGCGGCGGGCGCCTGCAGCCGGTGCTGGACACGCTCGTGTATCTGAAGCGCGAGACCGGGGTCTGGTTCGAGATCACCACGCTGCTGATCCCCGGCCAGAACGACTCGGACCCCGAAATCGAGGCGCTGGCGACCTGGGTCGAGCGCGAACTCGGACCGGACGTGCCGCTGCACTTCAGCGCCTTCCACCCGGACTTCAAGATGACCGACCTCCCGCCCACGCCGGCGGCCACCCTGACGCGCGCCCGGCGGATCGCCCTGGACCGCGGCCTGCGCTACGTCTACACCGGCAACGTGCACGACCCGGAAGGTGGCACGACGACCTGCCCCGGCTGCCGCCGTCCGGTGGTGGTGCGCGACTGGTACCGGATCGACGCCTATCGGCTGACCGAGGACGGGCGCTGCGCAGCCTGCGGCACGCCGGTCGCCGGACGCTACGCCCGCTACGAGGGCCAGTTCGGCCCGCGCCG
>DATMWM010000149.1:0-3534 GCA_035562535.1 Rhodocyclaceae bacterium
TGCTAGACCGCTAGCGGCGCGGCTTGCCGAAGACCTCGCGCCGGGTGGCGCTGACCACGGCCACGATCGCCGGGTTGGTCAGCCGGCGTTCGGTGGTGATCGCGTACAACTGTTCGAGCACCGCCTCGATGCGGCCGACCGCACGGACGGCGTACTGGCTGCACACGTAGTCGGCGATCGCGGTGGGCGCGGCGAACAGCCCCGCGCCGGCCTGGCCGAAGGACTTGAGCAGCGCGCTGTCGTCGAACTCGCCGACGATCCGCGGGTACAGGCCCTGCGCCTCGAACCACTGGACGAGGCGCGGGCGCACCGCCGTGTCCTCGCCCGGCAGCAGGAAGGGCGCCTTGTCGAGCAGCGCCGGGAACTTGCCGTGCAGCGACTTCGCCAGCGCCGGGCTGGCGAACACGGTCTGGTCGCTCTCGCCGAGCAGGTGGTTGTAGCCGCGCACGTTCAGGTTGGCCGGCATCGGCCGGTCGGCGATCACCATGTCCAGCCGATGCACCGCCATGTCCGCCAGCAGCGCGGACAATCGCCCCTCCCGGCAGATCAGGCGCACCGACTCGCCCAGGCGCAGCGCCGGCTCGACCACGCGGTAGGCCACCGATTTCGGCACCGAGTCCGCGATCCCGATGCGAAACGGCGGGCTCTTCGCCGCCGTCCTGTCCAGCGCGACGTCGAGCAGTTCGCTGCCGAGCGCGAAGATCTCGTCGGCGTAGCTGAACACGCGCCGCCCCGCCTCGGTCACCTCCAGGCCGCGCCCGGCCTTGCGCAGCAGTTCGACTCCGAGCGCCTCCTCGAGCGAGCGCAGCTGGCCGCTGATCGACTGCGGCGTCAGATGCAGCTGCTTGCTCGCCGCGGCGATGCTGCCCGACTTGACGACCATCCAGAAGTAGCGCAGGTGCTTGAAGTTGAGATTCGGCATGGCCTGGCGACACATCGAGTAAAATGAATAATCTTAAAACAATAATCGACTTGTTGGATGTGTGCGGGCCTCGTAAACTGCGGCCCGTGGTATCACTGCCAACAGGAGCGTGCACATGCAGATCAACATCCAGGCAAGGGGATTCGACCTCACCGAGGGATTGCGCAGCCACACCCTGATGCGCATGCAGTTCGCGCTGGGCTGGGCGCGGCATCACCTGCGCAAGGTGACCGTGCACCTGTCCGACGAGAACGGCCCGCGCGGCGGCGAGGACAAGCGCTGCCGCGTCCGCGTCGGCGTCGACGGCCCGCAGGACGTGCTGGTCGAGGACATCGAGTCCGACCTCTATGTGGCCATCGACCGGGCGGCCGACCGGGCCGGCCGGGTCGTGGCGCGCCGCCTGGAGCGCCAGCGCGTGCGGCGGGTGGGTCTGACGCCGTCGTCCGACGAGGCCGCGATCGGCCAGGCACGCTGAGACATTTCGCGTATCGATGCAATCAAGGAGGAACACATGGTCCCGCTGAAAACCGCCAACTTCGCCGTCGCCCGCACCGGTGCGGGCGAGTCGGTGCTTGCCACCAACAAGGTGATCCGCAACACCTACCTGCTGCTGTCGCTGACGCTGGCGTTCTCCGCGCTGACCGCGGCCGTCTCGGTGGCGCTCAAGCTGCCGCATCCCGGACTGATCGTCACGCTGATCGGCTATTTCGCGCTGCTCTTCCTGACCGCGAAGCTGCGAAACAGCGGCTGGGGCCTGGTCACGGTGTTCGCGCTGACCGGCTTCATGGGCTACACGCTCGGGCCGATCGTCGGCCACTACCTCAGCCTGCCCAACGGCGGCCAGACCGTGATGACCGCGATGGGCGGCACCGCGGCGATCTTCCTCGGCCTGTCCGCCTACGCGGTGAGTTCCCGCAAGGACTTCAGCTTCATGGGCGGCTTCCTGATGGTCGGCATCCTGGTGGCCTTCCTGGCCGGCCTGGCGGCGATCTTCTTCGAGATCCCGGCGCTTTCGCTGACCGTCTCGGCCGCCTTCGTGCTGCTGATGTCCGGCCTGATACTCTACGAGACCTCGAACATCATCCACGGCGGCGAGACCAACTACGTGATGGCCACGGTGACGCTGTTCGTCGCCATCTTCAACCTCTTCACCAGCCTGCTGCAGCTGCTCGGCTTCGCCAACAGCAGCGATTGAGCGGGCGGAACTGCGCAAGGAGACGATCGTGAAACGAGTCATGCTGCTGATCGGCACCAACCTGGCAATCATGCTGGTGCTGGGCATCGTCAGCACCCTGACCGGCGCCCACCGCTTCTTCACCGGCACCGGCCTGGACCTGACCAAGCTGCTGTTCTTCGCCGGGCTGATGGGCTTCGGCGGCGCCTTCATCTCGCTGGCGATGTCCAAGACCATCGCCAAGTGGTCCACCGGCGCGCAGGTGATCGAGACGCCCGGCAACTCGACCGAGTTCTGGCTGGTCGAGACCGTGCGCAAGCTCTCGGACAAGGCCGGTCTGCCGATGCCCGAGGTGGCGATCTACGAGGGCGAGCCGAACGCCTTCGCCACCGGCGCCAGCCGCAACAGCTCGCTGGTGGCGGTGTCGACCGGGCTGCTGCAGACCATGACCCGCGAGGAGGCCGAGGCGGTGCTCGCCCACGAGGTCGCGCACGTGGCCAACGGCGACATGGTGACGCTGACGCTGATCCAGGGCGTGGTCAATACCTTCGTCATCTTCCTGGCGCGCGTGGTCGGCTGGGTCGTGGATTCCATGCTCCGCCGAGGCGAGGAAAGCTCCGGGCCGGGTGTGGCCTACATGGTCACCGTGGTGATCGCCGACATCGTCTTCGGCATCCTGGCCAGCATCATCGTCATGTATTTCTCGCGCCAGCGCGAGTTCCGCGCCGACGCCGGCGCCGCGCAACTGCTCGGCACGCCGCAGCCGATGATGGCCGCCCTGCGCCGCCTCGGCGGCATGGAAGCCGGCGCGCTGCCGCAGAACGTGGCCACCGCCGGAATCAACGGCCGTCCGGGGTGGATGGCGCTGTTCTCCAGCCACCCGCCGATCGAGGAGCGCATCGCGGCGCTCGCCGCGGCCGGCCGGTAATGCGCAACGCCGCGCGCAGGCTGGTTTTCGGCCTGGCCGTCGCCAGCTTCGCCGGCGCCCTGCTGGTGCTGGGTATCGCCTTCTGGGCGCTGGCGAACCTGGGCGGCGGCCACGTCGGCACGGCCAGCCTGTTCGCCACGGCGGTATTCCTCGGCTGCTGCGCTGTGGTTCTCTATTTCATGAGCCTGGGCCGACGGCCGGTCGAGCCGGAGTAGGCCGGGCCGGCACGCCGTCAGGGACGAAGATGAGGATGCAGTTGCAGGCCGGACCCGCAGCCGCGCAGGTTTCGGCTCCGGGGAGCCTCGCCTGGCACGCGCTGCCGGTCGAGGAGGCCGCGGCCGGCGTCAGCAGCGGCCCGGACGGGCTGAGCGCCGACGAGGCGGGCCGCAGGCTCGCGTCCTTCGGCCCGAACGTCCTGGAACGCCGCTCCGGCGAGGGACCCCTGACGATACTCTGGCGGCAGGTCAACAGCCCGCTGATCTGGGTTCTGCTCGCCGCCTCGCTGCTGGC
>DATMWM010000150.1:0-18319 GCA_035562535.1 Rhodocyclaceae bacterium
CTCCCCACCCATGGCCGCCTCGGGCGAGACGTGGCCGATGGAAAGCCCCGAGGTGCCGCCGGAGAAACGCCCGTCGGTCAGCAGCGCGCAGGCCTTGCCGAGTCCCTTCGACTTGAGATACGAGGTCGGATAGAGCATCTCCTGCATGCCCGGGCCGCCCTTTGGGCCCTCGTAGCGGATCACCACCACTTCGCCCTCGCGCACCTGGCCGCCGAGGATGCCGGCGACCGCGTCCTCCTGGCTCTCGTAGACCCGGGCCGGGCCGGCGAACTTCCAGACGCTCTCGTCCACGCCGGCGGTCTTGACGATGCAGCCGTTGCGCGCGATGTTGCCGTAGAGCACTGCCAGCCCGCCGTCCTGCGAGAAGGCATGCTCATTGGTACGGATCACGCCGCCGCGGCGGTCGATGTCCAGCTCCGGGTAGCGGCGCGACTGGGAGAAGGCGATCTGGGTCGGCACGCCGCCGGGCGCGGCGCGGAAGAACTCGGTGACCTTGGGATCGGCCGTGGTCACCACATCCCAGTGGCCGATCGCCCTGGCGAGCGAGGGGCTGTGGATGGTCGGCACGTCGGTGTTGAGCAGCCCGGCGCGGTCCAGCTCCGCCAGGATGCCCATGATGCCGCCGGCGCGGTGAACGTCCTCCATGTGCACGTCCGACTTGGCCGGCGCCACCTTGCACAGGCAGGGCACGCGCCGCGAGATCCGGTCGATGTCCTTCATGGTGAAATCCACGCCGGCCTCGCGCGCCGCGGCCAGCAGGTGCAGCACGGTGTTGGTGGATCCGCCCATGGCCACGTCCAGGCTGATCGCGTTCTCGAAGGCGGCGAAGGAGGCGATGCTGCGCGGCAGCACCGAGGCGTCGTCGCGCTCGTACCAGTTGCGCGCCAGTGCCACCACCAGCCGGCCGGCCTCCAGGAACAGGCGCTTGCGGTCCGCATGGGTGGCGACGATCGAGCCGTTGCCCGGCAGCGACAGCCCCAGGGCCTCGGTCAGGCAGTTCATCGAGTTGGCGGTGAACATGCCGGAACAGGACCCGCAGGTCGGGCAGGCGGAACGCTCGTACTCTTCGGCCTCCTTGTCGCTCACCTTGTCGTCGGCGGCCTTGACCATGGCATCGACCAGGTCGACCGCGATCACCTTGCCGCCCCAGTTCACCTTGCCCGCCTCCATCGGTCCGCCGGAGACGAAGACGGTCGGGACGTTCAGCCGCAGCGAGGCCATCAGCATCCCGGGCGTGATCTTGTCGCAGTTCGAGATGCACACCAGCGCGTCGGCGCAGTGGGCGTTGACCATGTACTCCACCGAATCTGCAATCAGCTCGCGCGAGGGCAGGGAATAGAGCATGCCGCCGTGGCCCATGGCGATGCCGTCGTCCACCGCGATCGTGTTGAACTCCTTGGCCACGCCGCCGGCCGCCTCGATTTCGCGCGCCACCAGCTGGCCGAGATCCTTCAGGTGAACGTGCCCGGGAACGAACTGGGTGAAGCTGTTGGCGATGGCGATGATCGGCTTGCCGAAATCGCCGTCCTTCATCCCTGTGGCGCGCCAGAGGGCGCGGGCGCCGGCCATGTTGCGGCCGTGGGTGGAGGTGCGGGAACGGTACTCGGGCATGAAAGACTCCGCAGCGAATCGAAAGACTCCCATTCTAGCCGCGCCCGCGGGCGACGGCGGTTTCCGTCGGGTATGCTTGAGTCCGAAAACCGTGCCCCGGTCGACGCTTCGCCTACCCATGTTTGCGCATGTCGCCGCAGTCCTGGCGGCCCTGCTGATCCTGCTCGTCCCGCCCGCGCGCGCCGGGCAGGAACACCTGCGCATCCTTCACCTGAACGACTTCCACGGCTTCGCCCGCCCGCACCAGCCGCCGGGCGCGGCGGAACCGCTCGGCGGCATAGCCTACCTCGCCGCGCGAGTCCAGGCGCTGCGCGCCGGGCAGCCGACGCTGCTGCTGGCCGCGGGCGACATGATCCAGGGCCACAACTGGGCGAACCTGACCCGCGGCGCCGCGGTGATCGAGACCATGAACGCCATGGGCTTCGACGCGATGGCGCTCGGCAACCACGAGCTTGACTTCGGCCAGCCCGCGCTGGCGGAGCGGGCCCGGGAGGCCCGGTTTCCCTTCCTCGCGGCGAACGTCGAGGGACTCGATCCGGTGCGGCCTTACATCGTCCGCACGCTCGGCGGCGTGCGCGTCGCAGTGATCGGCCTGGCCACCCCAGAAACGCCGCAGGCCACCCACCCCGGGAACGTCGCAGGCCTGCGCTTCGAAGACCCGGCGCTCACCCTGCGCCGCCTGCTGCCCGAACTGCGCCGGCAGTCCGACCTCGTCGTCGTGCTCGCGCACTTGGGCCACGCCGCCGAGCGGCGCCTGGCGCAGGAGGTGGAAGGCATCGACGTGCTGATCGGCGGTCATTCGCACACCCGGGTGGCCGAGCCGCCGACGATAGCCGGGACGCTGGTGGCGCAGGCCTGGGAGCACGGCAAGGCGCTCGGCGTGATCGACCTCACCGTCGAGGACGGCCGGGTGGTCGGCGCCGTCGGGCGGCTGGAGGAGATCCGGCCGGCCGGGGCGCCGCAGCCCGAGGTCGAGGCGATCGTCGCGCGCTGGGACGCCCGGGCGCAGGAGGTGCTCGGCCAGCGCGTCGGCGAGGCGGGCGCGGACCTGGACGTGCGCAACGCCCGTTCGGCCGAGACCAACTTCGGCAACCTGGTCGCGGACCTGCTGCGCCGGACGGCGGGCGCGGACGCGGCGCTGTTCAACGGCGGCGCGCTGCGCGCCGGCATCCGCCGGGGGACGGTGAAGGCGGGCGACATCTACACCGCCCTGCCCTTCGACAATTACCTGGTGGCGGTCCGCATGAGCGGACGCCAACTTCTGGCGGCGCTCGAGCACGGCGTGGCCGCGGTCGAGCGGCGCGACGGGCGCTTTCCGCAGGTTTCCGGGCTGTCGTTCAGCTACGCCCCGGCTGCGGCGCCGGGCGCACGGGTGCGGCAGGTGCGCGTGGGGGGTGCCGCGCTGGAACCGGCGCGGACCTACGTGGTGGCCACGCTCGACTTCCTGGCCGCCGGCGGCGACGGCTACGCCGGATTCGGCGAGGCGATCCGGAGCGGCGGGGATTTCGAGAGCGTCGGCGGCGCGGTAAGCGGCTCGGCGATCGCCTACAGCGACCCCGGCCGCTGGCTGCGCGACCTGTTGATCGAGTACTGGCAGCGCCAGGGCACGCTCGCGCCCGGCCTGGAAGGCCGCATAGTGGAGGTGGAATGATGGAGATCCGGGTCGATGGCAGGCGTGTCACCCTGGCGCGCGGCATGACGGTGCGCCACGCGCTGATCGCCGCGGGAGCGCTCGAGCGCGTGCTCGCCGGCGCGCGGGTGATCGATACCTGGGGCAGCGAAGTCGGGCTGGACGGCGCGCTGGACGACGGCGACACATTGAGGATCGTGGAGCGCGCCGGCCCGCGCTGAGCCGGTGGGCGCGGCCGCCCGCGGGTACAATCCCCGCTTTCCCTGAGCCCGGCGGTCATGCTCGTCCATCCACAGTTCGATCCGGTCGCTTTTTCCGTCGGCCCGCTGGCCGTGCGCTGGTACGGGCTGATGTACCTGGTCGGCTTCGTGCTGTTCATGGCGCTGGGGCGCTACCGCGCGCGCCGCAACGTGCTCTCCGGCTGGCTGCCGCGCGATGTCGACGACCTGCTCTTCTACGGGGTCCTGGGTGTGATTCTGGGCGGCCGGCTGGGCTACGTCCTGTTCTACAAGCCGGCGCACTACCTCGCCAACCCGCTGGAGATACTCGCGGTGTGGCAGGGCGGCATGGCCTTCCACGGCGGCTTCCTCGGCGTGCTCGTGGCGCTATGGTTCTACGCCCGGAACACGCGGCGCCATTTCCTCGACGTCACCGACTTCGTCGCACCGCTGATCCCGCTCGGCCTGGCCGCGGGGCGGCTGGGCAACTTCATCAACGCGGAACTGGTCGGACGGGTCACCGAGGTCCCCTGGGCGATGATCTTCCCGAGCGTCGACACGCTGCCGCGCCATCCCTCCCAGCTCTACCAGTTCGCCCTGGAGGGCGTGCTCCTGTTCGCCGTCCTGTGGTGGTACGGCCTTCGCGCGCGCCCGCGCGGGGCGCTCTCCGGTGCCTTCCTGCTGGGCTACGGCGTGCTGCGCTTCGCCGCGGAGTTCTTCCGTCAGCCCGACGACTTCCTGGGTCTGCTCAGCCTGGGGCTGAGCATGGGCCAGTGGCTGAGCCTGCCGATGATCGCCGGCGGCGCCGGCCTGCTGCTCTGGGCCTGGCGGCAGCGGCGGTGAACGCGCCACCGTCCGCCAGCCCGACGCCCGCGGACCTGGCGGTGTTCGGACGTTTTCCTATAATGCCTTTTCGACGCCCCGGTGGCCGGGGACGGTCCTGCTGAACTTGAGGAGGAACTGACGTGAGCGATAGACCTTTCAGGGTACTCGGCATCCAGCAGATCGCCATCGGCGGACCGGACAAGGCGAGGCTGCGCCGGCTGTGGGTGGACACGCTCGGCCTGCAGGTGGCGGGCAACTACCGCAGCGAGCGGGAAAACGTGGACGAGGACATCGCCGTGCTCGGCAGCGGCCCGTTCAAATGCGAGGTCGATCTGATGCAGCCGGTCGACCCCGCGAAGAAACCGGCGGTGCACGAGACACCGCTCAACCACGTCGGTCTGTGGGTGGACGATCTGCCGGTCGCAGTGGAATGGCTCACCGCCCAGGGCATGCGTTTCGCGCCGGGCGGCATCCGCAAGGGCGCCGCCGGTCACGACATCTGCTTTGTGCACCCCAAGGGCAACGAGCAGTTCCCGATCGGCGGCGAGGGCGTGCTGATCGAACTGGTGCAGGCGCCGCCCGAGGTGATCGAGGCTTTCGGCCGGCTCTAGCCCGGGGCCGGAGCCGGCCCGGTCTCAATCGAAGCGCAGGATCGCCTGGTCCACCGCCAGGCTCTCGCCGGGCTGGGTCAGGATCTCGGCCACCACCGCGTCACGCTCGGCCTTGAGCACGTTCTCCATCTTCATCGCCTCGATGACCGCGAGTTTCTCGCCGGCGCGCACCTCCTGGCCGACCGCCACCGCGACCTGGGTGAGCAGGCCCGGCATCGGCGAGAGCAGGAACTTCGACATGTCCGGCGGCGACTTGTAGGGCATCTTCGCCAGCAGGTCGGCGGCGTGGCGGGTGAGCACGCGCACGTCGGCCTGGGTGCCCCAGTGGAACAGGCGATAGATCAGCCCGCGCCGCTCCACCTGCATGCAGAAGTCCGCCCCGTTCATCCTGCCCTTGTACAGCGGCTGGCCGAAGGTCCAGTTGGACAGCACCTCGTAGGTCTCGCCCTGGTACTTGACGATGTGGCCGCCGTCGATCGCGCGCACGGTCACCGCGTGCTGGTCCTTGCCCATGAGCACGACGAACTCCTCGCCGATGTCGCGCTTATGGCCCGGCATCTGGCCGGTGATGCGGGAGGCGCGCCACAGGTAGGCGCGATGGATCGAGGCCGCCACCGCGATCAGCATGGCCGGATCGTCGTGCGGCACGTCCTCGGCGTGGAAGCCCTTCGGAAACTCCTCGGCGATCAGACCGGTGTTGAAGTTGCCCGAGACGAAGCGCGGATGCTGCATCAGCGCGGCCTGGAAGGCGATGTTGCTCGACACGCCGCGGATGCAGAACTCGTTCAGCGCCTCGCGCATGCGCTCGATCGCGCGGTCGCGGGTGGCCCCATGGGTGATCAGCTTGGCGATCATCGAATCGTAGTACATCGAGATCTCGCCGCCCTCGTAGACCCCGGTGTCCACGCGCACCGCGCCGTTCTGCTGCTCCGGCGGAATGTACTTGACGATGCGCCCGACCGAGGGCAGGAAGTTGCGGAACGGGTCCTCGGCATTGATCCGGCATTCCATCGCCCAGCCGTTCAACTGGACCTGGTCCTGGGTGAAGGCCAGCTGCTCCCCGGCGGCCACGCGGATCATCTGCTCCACCAGGTCCAGGCCGGTGATCATCTCGGTCACCGGGTGCTCGACCTGCAGGCGGGTGTTCATCTCCAGGAAGTAGAAGCCGCGGTCCTTGCCGACCACGAATTCGACCGTGCCGGCCGACTGGTACTGCACGGCCTTGGCCAGCGCGACCGCCTGCTCGCCCATCGCCCTGCGCGTGGCCGCGTCCAGAAAGGGCGAAGGCGCCTCCTCGATCACCTTCTGGTGGCGGCGCTGGATCGAGCACTCGCGCTCCCACAGATAGACCACGTTGCCGTGCGCGTCGCCGAGCACCTGGATTTCGATGTGCCGCGGCTCCTCGATGAATTTCTCGATGAACACCCGGTCGTCGCCGAAGCTGGCGGCCGCCTCGTTGCGGCAGGACTGGAAGCCCTCGGCCGCCTCGGCGTCGCTCCAGGCCACGCGCAGCCCCTTGCCGCCGCCCCCGGCGCTGGCCTTGATCATCACCGGATAGCCGATCTCGCGGGCGATGCGCACCGCCTGGTCCGGATCCTGGATGACGTCGGTGTAGCCCGGGATGGTGCTGACCTTCGCCGCCAGCGCCAGCTTCTTGGAGGCGATCTTGTCGCCCATGGCCTGGATGGCATGCACCTTCGGCCCGATGAAGGCGATGCCCGCCTTCTCCAGCGCGTCGCAGAAGGCGGCGTTCTCCGAGAGGAAGCCGTAGCCCGGGTGCACCGCCTCGGCGCCGGTGTCCTTGCAGGCCTGGACGATGCGGTCCATGCGCAGGTAGCTCTCGCGCGAGGGCGGCGGCCCGATCAGCACGGCCTCGTCGGCCATGTCCACGTGCATGGCGTCCTTGTCGGCCTCCGAATGCACGGCCACCGTCCTGATGCCCATGCGGCGGGCGGTGCGGATAACGCGGCAGGCGATTTCTCCGCGATTCGCGATCAGTATTTTCTTGAACATATGAGCCCCGATGAGGAGTGAGGAGTCAGGAGTGAGGGCTGCCCCCCTCGCCAGTTCGACCTCACTCGGCAAATGCGATTGTCGGTTCCCTTCGGGGTCAGGCCCGAGGGGGGTTACTCCTCACCCCCTCGCTCCTCACCCCTCACGGCAACGTTCCGCCTACAGCGGGATGTTGCCGTGCTTGCGCCAGGGGTTTTCCAGCTTCTTCTCGCGAAGCATCGCGAGCGAGCGGCACACCCGTTTGCGCGTCTCGTTGGGCATGATCACGTCATCGATGTAGCCCCGATGCCCGGCGATGAAGGGGTTGGCGAACTTCTTCCGGTACTCCTCGGTGCGCTCGGCGATCTTCTGCGCATCGCCGATGTCCTTGCGGAAGATGATCTCGACCGCGCCCTTCGGCCCCATGACCGCGATCTCGGCCGAGGGCCAGGCGAAGTTCACGTCGCCGCGCAGGTGCTTCGAGCTCATCACGTCGTAGGCGCCGCCGTAGGCCTTGCGCGTGATCACGGTGACCTTCGGCACGGTGCACTCGGCGTAGGCGTAGAGCAGCTTTGCGCCGTGCTTGATGATGCCGCCGTACTCCTGCGCGGTGCCGGGCATGAAGCCGGGCACGTCGACGAAGGTGAGGATGGGGATGTTGAAGGCGTCGCAGAAGCGCACGAAGCGGCCGGCCTTGATCGAGCTCCTGATGTCCAGGCAGCCGGCCAGCACCAGCGGCTGGTTGGCGACGATTCCCACCGTGTGGCCCTCCATGCGCGCGAAGCCGGTGATGATGTTCTGCGCGTGGGTCGGCTGGATCTCGAAGAAGTCGGTGTCGTCCACGATCTTGAGGATCAGCTCCTTCATGTCGTAGGGCTTGTTCGGGTTGTCCGGCACCAGCGTGTCCAGCGAGTGGTCCAGCCGGTCGGCCGTGTCCGGCGTCCAGCGCACCGGCGGCTTCTCCCGGTTGTTCGAAGGCAGGTAGTTGAACAGGCGCCGGATCAGCATCAGCGCCTCGACGTCGTTCTCGAAGGCGAGGTCGGCCACGCCCGATTTCGTGGAGTGCGTGACCGCGCCGCCGAGTTCCTCGGCGGTCACCTCCTCGTGGGTCACCGTCTTCACTACCTCCGGTCCGGTGACGAACATGTAGGACGAGTCCTTCACCATGAAGATGAAGTCGGTCATGGCCGGGGAGTACACCGCGCCGCCCGCGCAGGGGCCCATGATCACCGAGATCTGCGGGATCACCCCGGAGGCCAGCACGTTTCGCTGGAAGACGTCGGCATAGCCGCCGAGCGAGGCCACGCCCTCCTGGATGCGCGCGCCGCCCGAGTCGTTCAGCCCGATCACCGGCGCGCCGACCTTGATGGCGTGGTCCATGATCTTGCAGATCTTTTCCGCATGCGCCTCCGAGAGCGAGCCGCCGAACACGGTGAAGTCCTGGCTGAAGACGAAGGCCACGCGGCCATTGATCGTGCCGTAGCCGGTGACCACGCCGTCGCCCGGGATCTTCTGGTCGGCCATGCCGAAGTCGGAGCAGCGATGCTCCATGAACATGTCCCACTCTTCGAAGCTGCCGGGGTCGAGCAGCAGTTCGATGCGCTCCCGCGCCGACAGCTTGCCCTTGGCATGCTGCGCGTCGATCCGCGCCTGGCCGCCGCCCAGCCGCGCCGCGGCGCGCTTCTCGTCCAACTGGCGGATGATGTCGTGCATGTTCGAGTTCTCCTTGCAATTGCATTCCGGCGCAACGAACCTGCAACGCTCGCGTCGGCCCCGTTGCGCACGGGCCGGCCCGCGCCGTCGTTCCGCCTCAGCGCAGCACGGCGACGTAGATCGCTGCAATGACGGCGGTGGTAATCACCCCGCTGATGTTGGCGCCCAGGGCGTGGGGCAGGATCACCGCACCCGGCGCCGCCTCGCTGGCGATCTTCTGCACCACCTTGGCCGTGGTGGGCACGCAGCTCACCCCCGCGATGCCGATGATCGGGTTGTATTTCCCGCGATACCAGAAGTACAGGATGTAACCGCCGGCCAGGCCACCCAGCGCCGAGATCAGCAGCGCCAGCATGCCCAGCAGCAGCAGCTTGAGCACCGTCGGGTCGAGGATGGTGTTCGCCTCGCAGAGCACACCCAGCGTGAGGCCGAGGAAGAAGGTGGCACCGTACAGAAAGGTGTCACTCAGCAGCTTGGTGAATGCGTCGATGCCGCTCTCGCGCACCGCCACGCCGACAAACAGCGAGAGGAACAGCGGCGCGGCCACCGGGAACAGCAGGCACAGGACGGTACAGGCGACGACTGCGAACATCAGTTTCTGCGGCCGGCTGACGTTGCGCCCGCGATCGGCCGCCATGCTGATGCCGCGCAGCCGCCTGGGCACCAGCCACTTGATCAGGTAGGGGTAGGCACCGTAGGTCAGCCCGAGGTACAGGTAACCAACGACCGTGATCGGCACGAACAGGTGCTTGGCGAGCATCAGCGAGGCGAACAGCACCATCGGTCCGTCCGCTCCACCGATCACCGCCACAGCCGCCGATTCCCGCTCGGTCAGGCCTAATGCCACGGCGATCGGAAACACGGCCAGGGTGCCCAGTTCGGCGCACAGGGCAAGGAACATGCTCTGGAACGGCCGCGCCATGACGTAGCCGACGTCGAGCAGCACGCCGATGCCCATGAACACCAGGCAGGCGATCAGGCCGTTGCTGAAGGTGAGGGTGTAGATCGGCTGCAGCCAGTTGATCTGCAGGACGTTCATCAATTCCGCGGGATCCGAGAGCAGCGGATCGACGAAGAGCGTGCCCATCCGGCCGCCTTCGAGGACCATCACGCCGGCATTGACCGCGGCCATGCCCAGTCCCATCGGGATCATCAGCAGCGGCTCGAGGACATTGCGGCTGCCGAGGTAGATCAGGGCAAATCCGAGCAGGATCAGAAAGATCCGGCCGAAGAAGATCTTCGGCTCGGACGCCATGAGGGTCGCGATGCCCTGGAAGAGGTCGAGAAACCCGATCGCCTCCATGGCGGCTCAATGCGCCGGGCGGCGGGGCGCCGATGGAATCGTCGTCACGCGATGGTCACCAGCGGTTGCCCGCCCTCCACCGCGTCGCCTGCCTTGACCAGGACGCGGATTATGCGGCCGGAGCGGCTTGCGATGACCGGGGTCTTCATCTTCATCGCCTCGAGCAGCAGCAGCCGGTCGCCCTGCTGCACGGTGTTGCCCGCCACGGCATCCACGAGCACGACCACCCCGGCCAGTTGCGCGACCTCGTCCCCGTCCGCCGCCGAGGGCGCCGGTGCCGAGGCCGGCAGCGTCGCCGGACGCGCGGACGCGCCGGCCGATTGTGGCGCCGGCGCCGCCGCGCTGGACGGTTGCGGCGCCGGCGCCGCCGGGCTGGCCGCCTCACTCATCTCCTCGACCGCGACGTCGTACTCGCGCCCGTTCACCGTGATCCGGAATCGCCGCCTCTGCATGACTTTGTCCTTTCCCGTTCCCGCTCAGTGCTTCGGTCTGTGGGTCGGCGCGTGCGACGTATGGTGGCTTGCGCGTCCCTCGCTGACCCAGGCCCGGCCACGACCGGCCTCGGCGAGGTGCACCACCCGGTGCGGGCCGATGGCGGCGTAGAGGGCCGCCGAGACGACCGCCACGTCCTCGTCGGATATGCCGGGGCCAACCGGACAGACCCTGGCTTCCGGCGGGCTGCCGCGCCGGGCGACGCGTTCGACGTGCGCACCCAGCGCCACCATCATCCGGATCAGCACGGCCACGGCCATCGACACGGCGATGGAGATCCCGCCGATCCAGAGCATCTTGACGATTGCCGCGCTGACCACGATCGCTCTCCCTAAAGCGGAATGTTTCCGTGCTTCTTGGCCGGCCGCAGTTCGCGCTTGGCGAGCAGCTTGCGCAGCGCGAGCGCCAGGGTCCAGCGGGTATCGCCCGGCTCGATGACGTCGGTGATGTAGCCCTGCGCGGCGGAAAGATAGGGCGAGGCGAACTGGGCGCGATACTCCCTCGCCAGTTCCGCCGCCCGCGCCGCGCGGTCCTCGGCCTGGTCCAGTTCCTTGCGGTAGAGGATGCTCACCGCGCCCTCGGCGCCCATCACGGCGATCTCCGCGGTCGGCCAGGCGAGCACCATGTCCGCCCCCATCTCCTGCGCGCACATGGCGAGGTAGGAGCCGCCGTAGGCCTTGCGCATGATCACCGTGAGCTTGGGCGTGGTGCAGGAGGCGTAGGCCGAGAGCAGCTTGGCGCCGTGGCGGATGATGCCGCCGCGCTCCTGCTCGACGCCGGGCAGGAAGCCCGGCACGTCCACCAGCGTCACCAGCGGAATGTTGAAGCAGTTGCAGAAGCGGATGAAGCGCGCGGCCTTGTCCGCGGCATTGATGTCCAGGGCGCCGGCCAGCACCATCGGCTGGTTGGCCACCATTCCGACCACCACGCCGGCGACGCGGGCGAAGCCGACGATGATGTTGCGGGCGAAGGCCGCGTGCACTTCCAGGAACTCGCCGTCGTCGGTCAGGCGGCGGATCACGGCCGAGGCGTCCAGCGGCTCGGAGGAGTCCTCCGGGATCAGCGCCTCGATCGCCGGATCGGCCTCCTCCTCGATGGCCACCGACAGGTCGTGCGGCGGATCCTCGGTGTTGTTCGAGGGCAGGTAGGACAGCAGCGTGCGCACCAGCGCGATCGCGTGGCGGTCGTCGTCGGCCACGAAATGCACGTTGCCGCTGACGCTGGCGTGCATCTCGGCGCTGCCCACGTCGGCCATCGTGGTCGCGCGCCCGGTGACCGCCTTGATCACCTCCGGGCCGGTGATGAACATGTGGGCGTTGCTGCGGGTCATGACGATGAAGTCCATCAGCGCCGGCGAGTAGGCGGCGCCGCCGGCGCAGGGCCCGAGCACCATCGCGATCTGCGGGACCACCCCGGACATCAGCACGTTGCTGTAGAACACCTCGCCGTAGCCGGAAAGCGCATCGACGCCCTCCTGGATGCGCGCGCCGCCCGAGTCCTTGAAGGCCACAAGCGGCAGGCCGTTCTTGAGCGCGAAGCGCATCAGGCGGTTGATCTTGCGCGCGTGCATCTTGCCCAGCGTGCCCGCCGCCACGGTGAAGTCCTGGCTGAACGCGGCCACGTGCGTGTCGCCGACGTAGCCGGTGCCGGTGATCACGCCGTCGGCCGGAAGATCCTTGGACTCCATGCCGAAGTGGCGGCCCGAGTGCCGCACATGGGCGCCGAACTCCTGGAAGGTCCCCGGACGGAACAGGTGCTCCAGGCGCTCGCGGGCCGAAAACAGCCCCTTCGCGCGCCGGGCCTCGATCTTGTCCTCGCCGCCGCCGGCCGCCAGCGCGCGGCGGCGCCGCTGCAATTCCTCAACCAGCTCTCGCCGGATCGCCATGTCCCCCTCCTAGCGATGGCGCGGCCGCGTCGCCCGAATTCGCCGCCGGCCACAGTCCCCGCCCATCCGCGCGGATTCTGACAGATCCCGCGGCCCGTGCCATCCTGTCGTCGCCCCGCTCAGCCCGCCTCGCCCAGATGACCGAGCAGGCGCTGCGCGGCGGCGGCCGGCGCCACCGCGCCTTCCTCCACCGCCCGGCCGAGCGCATCCAGCTCCCCGCTCACGCCCGGATGCTCCCGGAAGCGCTGCCGCAGGCCGCTGTCGATCAGTTCCCACATCCAGGCCAGCGCCTGCCGGCGGCGCTTGCGCACGAACTCGCCGCGCGCCTCGGCGGCTTCCCTGAATCGCCGCACCTCGTCCCAGAACGCATCGATCCGCTCGTCCTTCAGCGCACTCACGGTCACCACCGGCGGCGTCCAGCCGGCCGCGGCCGGCCGCAGCATGGACAGCGCGTTCTTCAGGTGCGCGCGGGCCAGGGCGGTGGCCTGCGGGTCGGCGTCGGCCTTGTTGATCACCAGGATGTCCGCCAACTCCATGATGCCCTTCTTGATCGCCTGCAGCTCATCGCCGGCATTCGGTAGCAGCAGCAGGGCGAAGACGTCGACCATGCCGGCCACCGCGGTCTCGGACTGGCCGACGCCCACGGTTTCCACGACGATCACGTCGAAGCCGGCCGCCTCGCAGACCAGGATCGCCTCGCGGGTCTTCTCGGCCACGCCGCCTAGCGAACCGGCGCTCGGCGAGGGCCGGATGAACGCCCCGGGCTCGACCGAGAGCCGCTCCATGCGCGTCTTGTCGCCGAGGATCGACCCGCCCGAGACGCTGCTCGACGGATCCACCGCCAGCACCGCCACGCGGTGCCCCTGCCCGAGCAGGCGCAGGCCGAGCGCCTCGATGAAGGTGGACTTGCCCACGCCGGGAACGCCCGAGATGCCGACCCGGATCGAGTTGCCGGTGCGCGGCAACAGCCTCGCCAGCACGTCCTGGGCCCGCCGCCTGTGGTCGGCGCGCGCCGACTCGATCAGGGTGATCGTCTTGGCGAGCGCGCGCCGCTGCCCGGCCTGCACGCCCTCCACGAGCGCCCGGTCGGGCGCCGAAAGCCCGGCCCCGATGTCCGCGGCATCCATGCGTTCGGGCGTGCGGCCGCGCAACCGCTCAGCCGGCCGACCGGGCGGCGCGGATGGCGGCGAGCACCTCCTTCGCCGCCGCCGGGATCGGCGTGCCCGGCCCGAAGATGCCGCCGGCGCCGGCCTGGCGCAGGAAGGCATAGTCCTGCGGCGGGATCACGCCGCCGACGAAGACAATGATGTCCTGCGCCCCCTGCTCGCGCAGCGCCTTCACGAGCTGCGGAACCAGGGTCTTGTGCCCGGCCGCCAGCGTCGACACGCCGATCGCGTGGACGTCGTTCTCGATCGCCTGGCGCGCCGCCTCCTCGGGCGTCTGGAACAGCGGGCCGATATCCACGTCGAAGCCCAGGTCGGCGAAGGCCGAGGCGACCACCTTGGCCCCGCGATCGTGGCCGTCCTGGCCGAGCTTGGCGACCATCACCCGCGGCCGGCGGCCTTCCTCCCGGGCGAAGCGCGCCACCTCGTCCTTCAGTTCGTTCCAGCCCTGGTCCTGCGCGAGCTGGGCGCCATAGACGCCGGACACGCTCTGGGTGTTGGCGCGGAAGCGTCCCCAGACCGTCTCCAGCGCATCGGAGATCTCGCCCACGGTGGCCCGCACGCGGGTGGCCTTGATGGCCAGGTCCAGCAGATTGCCCCCGCCGCTGCGCGCGGCCTCGGTGAGCGCGGCGAGGGCGTGCTCGACCGCCGCCGCGTCGCGGCTCGCGCGGATCGTCCGCAGCCGCGCGACCTGCCCCTCGCGTACCGCCGTATTGTCTATCTCGCGGGTGTCGAGCCGCGCCTCTTCCTTGAGCCTGTACTTGTTGACGCCGACGATAACGTCCTTGCCGGAGTCGATGCGCGCCTGCTTCTCCGCCGCAGAGGCTTCGATCTTCAGCTTTGCCCAGCCGGAATCCACCGCCTTGGTCATGCCGCCCATGCGGTCGACCTCCTGGATGATCTCCCAGGCCTTGTCGACCATGTCCTGGGTCAGGCGCTCCATCATGTAGGAACCGGCCCAGGGATCGATCACGCTGCAGATGTGCGTCTCCTCCTGGACGATCAACTGGGTGTTGCGCGCGATCCGCGCCGAGAAATCGGTCGGCAGCGCGATCGCCTCGTCCAGCGAATTGGTGTGCAGGGACTGGGTGCCGCCGAACACCGCGGCCATCGCCTCGATCGTCGTTCGGATGACGTTGTTGTAGGGATCCTGCTCGGTGAGCGACCAGCCGGAGGTCTGGCAGTGGGTGCGCAGCAGCATCGACTTCGGGTTCTTCGGCCCGAACCCGTCCATGATCCGCCACCAGAGCAGGCGGGCCGCCCGCAGCTTGGCCACCTCCAGGTAGAAATTCATGCCGATGCCGAAGAAGAAAGACAGGCGGCCGGCGAAGTCGTCGACGTCCAGCCCCTTGGCCAGCGCGGTGCGCACATATTCCTTGCCGTCGGCCAGCGTGAAGGCCAGTTCCAGCGCCTGGTTCGCGCCGGCCTCCTGGATGTGGTAGCCGGAGATCGAGATCGAGTTGAACCGCGGCATGTTCCGCGCGGTGTACTCGATGATGTCGGCGACGATCCGCATCGAGGGCGCGGGCGGGTAGATGTAGGTGTTGCGGACCATGAACTCCTTGAGGATGTCGTTCTGGATCGTCCCCGAGAGCTTGTCCTGCGCCACGCCCTGTTCCTCGGCGGCCACCACGTAGCCGGCGAGCACCGGCAGCACCGCGCCGTTCATGGTCATCGACACGGACACCTTGTCCAGCGGGATGCCGTCGAACAGGATCTTCATGTCCTCGACCGAGTCGATCGCCACGCCGGCCTTGCCGACGTCGCCGACCACGCGCGGGTGGTCCGAGTCGTAGCCGCGGTGGGTGGCCAGGTCGAAGGCCACCGACACACCCTGGCCGCCGCCGGCGAGCGTGCGCTTGTAGAAGGCGTTCGACTCCTCGGCGGTGGAGAAGCCGGCGTACTGCCGGATGGTCCAGGGCCGCACCGCGTACATGGTGGCCTGCGGTCCGCGCACGAACGGCGGAAAGCCGGGCAGGGTGTCGGTATCGGCCAGGCCCTCGACGTCCGCCTTCGTGTAGAGCGGCTTGACGACGATGCCCTCGGGCGTGTTCCAGTTCAGCGCGGCCACGTCCCCGCCGGGCGCGGACTTGGCGGCCGCCCGGGTCCAGGCTGCGAGATCGGGTGCGGTCTTCTGGCTGGGGTCGGACATGGCTGATCCTTTCGTTTCCCGGTGGGTGGTTCACGCCGAGTCTCGCGCGACGGCGCCGGCTCGGCAAGGCCACGACAGTTGACAGGGCAGGGAGGGGATAATACTTTGCCCGTAATTATGAATGCAATCAGCCGAGAGGCTAGCGCCATGAACCTCGCAACGATCGCCCCGATCGCGCTCTACCAGGAAGTCGCCGAGCGGCTCAGGCAGCGCATCTTCGCCCACGAGCTGAAGCCCGGCGACTGGATCGACGAGCAGGCCGTGGCCGCCGAGTACGGCATCTCGCGCACGCCGCTGCGCGAGGCGCTCAAGGTGCTCGCCGCCGAGGGGCTGGTGACGCTCAAGCCGCGCCGGGGCTGCTATGTCACCGAGATCAGCGAGCGCGACCTCGACCAGATCTTCCCGGTGCTGGCGTTGCTGGAGGGGCGCTGCGCCTACGAGGCGGCGTGGAACGCCGGCGCGGACCAGATCCGCCGCCTGGAGGAACTGCACGGACAACTGGAGGAACAGGCCGCGGGAGGCGACCTCGACCGGTTCTTCGAGGTGAACCAGGCGTTCCACCGCTGCCTGCAGGAGCTTTCCGGCAACCGCTGGCTGGACCAGATGATCGGCGACATGCGCAGGGTGCTCAAGCTCACCCGCCACCGCTCGCTGCGCTCCGACGGACGGCTCGCCCAGTCGCTGGAGGAACACCGGGCGATCATGGCGGCGATCCGCAACGGCGACGCGCCGCTGGCGGAGCGGCTGATGCGCGAGCACCTGCTGTCCGGGCGCGACGCGGTGGCCCGTCTGGAAAGCGCGCCGCGCCCGGCGGCCGCCGCCTGAACCGTCGCGCCATGCCCGCCGAAGTCTTCTCCAGCCGCGAAGGCGCGGTGGCCACGGTCACACTGCGCAATCCGGAGAAGTTGAACGCGGTGAACGCCCACATGTGGCGGGAACTCGCCCGGGTCATGCGCGAACTGGAGGCCGAGGAGGCGCTGCGCTGCGTCGTGCTGCGCGGCGAGGGCGAGAATTTCGCGGCAGGCGGCGACATCCACGAGTTCGCCACGGTGCGCGACACCTACGAGCGGGCGCGCATCTACCACGACAAATGGGTGGCGGGCGCGCTCGAAGCGGTTTCGAGCTGCCGCCATCCCACCGTGGCGGCGATTCGCGGCGCCTGCATAGGCGGCGGGCTGGAGATCGCCCTGGCCTGCGACCTGCGCATCGCGGCGCGCGGGGCCCGCTTCGGTATCCCGATCAACCGCCTGGGATTTGCCATCGCCCACGGCGAACTGCGCGGCCTGCTGCGCATCGTCGGCCCGGCGGTGGCACTGGAACTGCTGCTGGAGGGGCGCATCCTCGAGGCCGACGAGGCCCTGGCCAAGGGACTACTGACCCGGCTGGTCGACGACGAGGCGCTGGACCGGGACGTGGCCGCCTGCGCGCAACGCATCGCGGCCGGCGCGCCGCTGGCGGCCCGGCTGCACAAGCGGCTGGTGCGGCGGCTTGCGGACGATCCCGCGCCGCTGAGCGAGACCGAGATCCGCGAGAACTTCTCCTACCTGGAATCCGAGGACTACCACATCGGCTACGCCGCCTTCCTGGCGAGGAGCAAACCCGAATTCACCGGGCGCTGAACATCCCGCTGCCGGCGGCGGGCACCGGAACCGCAACCCAATGGAGGCCAGCGATGCGCAGACCGACTCAGACTCGTTGCAGGAACACGCTTTTCGCCGTACTCGCATCCGCGGCCCTGTGTCTGGCCGGTCCGGCGCTGGGCGACAAACCGGAGGGCGCGGGCGGGGGCAAGCCCGACAAGCACCAGGGCAAGAGCGGCGGCAAGAAGGAAGCCAAGGGACACGCGGAACACGGCGGACACGAGGGGCAGACGGGCACGTCCATCCGCTTCGAGGACAGGCAGCGGGTCGTCGTCCGCGAGTACTACACGCGGGAATTCCATGCCGGGCACTGTCCGCCCGGACTGGCGAAGAAGCACAACGGCTGCATACCGCCGGGCCAGGCCAGGAAATGGGCGGTCGGCCGGCCGCTGCCGCGCGACGTGGTCTATTACGACCTGCCCCCGGCCGTGGTCGTCGAGATCGGCGTGCCGCCGCCGGGACACCGCTACGTGCGGGTGGCGACCGACATCCTCATGATCGCGATCGGCACCGGACTGGTGGTCGATGCGATCCAGGATCTCGGCCGGTATTAGCGTTAGGCCCGCTGGATCGAACCGCCCGAGTCCAAGCTCGCCTGCCCAGGCGACCTCGGGTATTTCGAGAACGCGAAGAAGGGCCAGTTTGGCTGCCGACCCTGAGGGCGAAGCGTGAATCCGGGGGCGCTAACGCGCCCCCGGTCCGAGGTCGGCGTAATGCACGTCGTACTCGGTCACCAGGTTCGCGCCGCTCAGGTAGTGGTGCGTCAATTCGAGCCGGATCATGTCCGCCTCGCCCTCGGCGCGCAGACCGCCCACCAGGGACGGCGTATCGTCGCCGCCGACGATGAACGGCAGGTGGATCAGGCGGATCTCGTCGACCAGCCGGCCGGCGAACATGCGCGAGGCCAGCGTCGGTCCGCCCTCGACCATCAGCCTGCGCACGCCGAAGTCCTCGCGCAGCCGGCGCATCAGCAGCGGCAGATCCACCTGCCCCTCGCCAGCGACCAGCACCTCGATGCCGCGCTGCCGCAAGGCGCCCAGCCGCTCCGCCGGGGCGGCCGCCGTGACCGCGACCAGCGTGGGCG
>DATMWM010000151.1:0-12155 GCA_035562535.1 Rhodocyclaceae bacterium
CCGGGTGCAGTGGTCGACGTTGTTCGTGCCGAAGCCCACGCGCACCAGCTTCTGGAACAGATACGCCTCCTCGTTGCTGCCCTTGGCCGAGCCGAAGCCGGCGAGCGCGTGCTTGCCGTGCTGCTGCCTGACGCGCAGCAGGCCGGCGGCGGCGAAATCGAGCGCCTCCTCCCAGCTCGCCTCGCGAAACACCTCGAACGGGTGCGACGGGTCGACCTGCACCGCCTTCGGTATGCCCGGACGGCGGATCAGCGGCTTGAGCAGGCGCTGCGGGTGGCTGGGGTAGTCGAAGCCGTAGCGTCCCTTGACGCACAGCCGGCCCCGGTTGGCCGGGCCGTCGCGGCCCTCGACCTCGACGATGCGGCCCTCGCGCACGTGGTAAGTCACCTGGCAGCCCACGCCGCAATAGGGGCACAACGAATCCACCCGGCTCTCGTCGGCCTGCCGCGGCAGCGTCCTGCGGGTCGCCGGCAGCAGCGCCCCGGTCGGGCAGGCCTGCACGCATTCGCCGCAGCCCACGCAGCTGCTCGCCCCCATCGGATCGGCGATATCGAACACGATCTGCGCATGCGCGCCGCGCCAGGCGTAGCCGATTACGTCGTTGGCCTGCACCTCGCGGCAGGCGCGCAGGCAGCGGGTGCACTGGATGCAGGCGTCGAGCCGCACCGCGATGCCCGGGTGGCTGAGATCCTGCGCCGGCTGGGCGCGGCGCGGGAAGCGCGGCTCGCCCACGTCCAGCCGCTCGCGCCAGCGGCTCAGCTCGTTGTCCGGCGCCGGCATCTCGGCCGGCATGTCCGCGGCAAGCAGTTCCAGCACCATGCGCTGCGCGCCGCGTACGCGTTCAGAATCCAGCCGCACCGCCATGCCCTCGCGCGGCATGCGCACGCAGGAGGGCGCGAGCGTGCGCTCGCCCTCGATCTCGACCATGCAGGCACGGCAGTTGCCGTCCGCGCGCAGGCCGTCCTTGTAGCAAAGGTGCGGAATTTCGAGACCGTGGCGCTGCGCGGCCTGGAGGATGGTTTCCCCGGGCTGCGCCTCGATGTCGCGCTCGTCGATGCGGAATCTGACCGGTTCGCTCATCGGATCCCTCGCACGCCTAATCCAGTTCCTGCGGGAAGAAGCGGATCACCGAGAGCATCGGGTTCGGCGCCGCCTGGCCCAGCCCGCAGATCGATGCGTCCATCATGGTCCGCGCCATTTCGTCGAGCAGCGGCACGTCCCAGTCCGGCCTGGCCATCAGTTCGGCGGCCTTGGCGGTGCCGACCCGGCAGGGCGTGCACTTGCCGCAGGACTCGTCGGCGAAGAAGCGCATCGCGTTCAGCGCCGCCGCCCGCGCCGAGTCCTGATCGGACAGCACGATGATCGCCGCGGATCCGATGAAGCAGCCGTGCTCCTGCAGGGTGTCGAAGTCCAGCGGCACGTCCGCGAGCGAGGCAGGGAGGATGCCGCCCGAGGCGCCACCGGGGAAATACCCGTATAGCTCGTGGCCGGGCAACATGCCGCCACAGTAGTCGTCGATCAGCTGCCGCAACGTGATGCCGGCCGGCGCGCGATGCACGCCCGGCCTGGCTACCCGGCCGCTGACCGAGTAGGAGCGCAGCCCCTTGCGGCCGTTCATGCCCTGGCGGGCGTAGTGTTCCGGTCCCTGCTCCAGGATGTCCCGCACCCAGTACAGGGTCTCCATGTTGTGTTCGAGGGTGGGGTAGCCCCACAGGCCGCGCTCGGCGATGTAGGGCGGGCGCAGCCTGGGCATGCCGCGCTTGCCCTCGATCGATTCGAGCATCGCGGATTCCTCGCCGCAGATGTAGGCGCCGGCCCCGCGCCGCACCTCGATAGGCGGCAGGGCGCAGGGCGGGTCGGCGCGCAGGGCGTCCAGCTCGCGCTGCAGGATGGCGCGGCATTCCGGGTACTCGTCGCGCAGGTAGATGACGACCTCGCCCACGCCCACGCAATAGGCGGCGATCAGCATGCCTTCGAGGAAGCGGTGCGGGTCGCGCTCCAGGTAGTAGCGGTCCTTGAGCGTGCCCGGCTCGCCCTCGTCGACATTGACCGCCATCATCCGCGGCGCCGGGTAGCCGCGCACGATGCGCCACTTGCGGCCGGCAGGGAAGCCCGCGCCGCCGAGCCCGCGCAGGCCGGAGTGCTCCATCGCCTGGATCACCGGCTCCGGATCGCGCGTCCCGGCGAGCAACTCGGCCGCGATCCTGTATCCGCCTGCGGCGCGATAGGCGGCGTAGCCGACGTAGTCCGGGATCGCCGGTTCGGTCACGCCGGCGCGCACCGCTGCCTGCACCGACTCGGGCGTTGCCCGGGCGACCGGCCTGCGGCCGACAAAGACGTTCGGCGCGGTCTCGCAGCGGCCCAGGCAGGGAACCTTCTGTACGCGCACGCCGCTGCCCAGGATGGCCTCCAGCCTGCGGGTGAGTTCTGCAGAACCGGCCATCTCGCAGGAGATCGACTGGCAGACGCGCACGGTGAGCGCGGGCGGCGGCGTCTCGCCCTTCTTCACCACGTCGAAATGGTGGTAGAAGCTGGCCACCTCGAACACCTCGGCGCGTGCCAGTCCCATCTCGTGCGCCAGCGCCGCCAGATGTTCCTCGGCGAGATGGCCGTAACGGTCCTGGATCCGGTGCAGGTATTCGATCAGCAGGTCGCGCCGCAGCCTGCCCTCGCCGGTGAGCGCGCGCACCGCAGCCCGGGCCTCGCGGCCCGGCGCGCTGCGGAATCGTTGTAGTTTCTTGCCCTGCCTGTCCAATCCCTCCTCCCGATGCGCCGCTACACGGGCGGCGGGTGGAACCAGTAGTCCAGCGCGATGCCGGCGAAGATCGCCGCGCCAACCCAGTTGTTGTGCAGGAACGCCTTGAAGCATTTCTGCCGGTCGCGCCCGCGGATCAGGGTGTAGTGGTAGCCCATGATCCCCGCCGCCGCCGCCAGTCCCAGCCAGTACGGCCATCCCCGTTGCAACTGCCAGCCGATCGCGCCGAGGATGCCGAGCAGCGCGGCGTAGCAGGCGATCACCGCCGCCACGTCGAAGCGGCCGAAGGTCAGCGCCGAGGTCCGGATGCCGATCCGGATGTCGTCGTCGCGATCGACCATCGCGTACTCGGTATCGTAGGCCACCGCCCAGAACACGTTCGCAGCGAGCAATGCCCATGCCACCGGCGGAACCTCGCCCTGCACCGCAGCGAAAGCCATGGGAATGCCGAAGCCGAAGGCGATGCCCAGATACGCCTGCGGGATCGCCAGGAAGCGCTTGGTGAAGGGATAGCTCGCCGCCAGGAACAGGGCCACGCCGGCCAATGCCCAGACCAGCCGGTTCAGCGGCAGGATCAGCAGCGCAGCGATCGCCACGAGCACGGCGAACAGCACCAGCGCCTCGCGCACGCTGACCGCGCGGGTGGCCAGCGGCCGGTTCTTCGTGCGTTCCACGTGCGGATCGAAGTCGCGGTCGGCGAAGTCGTTGATCACGCAGCCGGCCGAGCGCATCAGCACCGTGCCCAGGACGAAGATCCACACCAGCATCCAGTGCGGCTCGCCGTCGGCCGCGATCCACAGGCCCCAGAGCGTGGGCCAGAGCAGCAGCAGGATGCCGATCGGCTTGTCCAGCCGCATCAGCTTCTCGTACAGGGTCAGCCTCTCGATCAGGGTCATGGCGCGAGTTCGAGGATGTCGGGCAGGAAGACTTCGGTCACCAGGATGGGCGCGCCGTTGCGGCAGAAGGCCGAGCGGCGCGCCCAGAAGGCGCCGGCGGCGCGTCCGGCGACCCGCGCCGCCGTGGCGTGCAGCGGATGCCTGGCGTCGAGCCGGTTGAAGGCGAACGGCGTGCGCTCGATCAGCGGGTCGGAGAAGAGCAGCGCGCCGAGCGGACGGTTGCCCAGCCCGCCGACCAGGTGCCAGCCGCTGCGCAGGCCCGCCTGCGGCAGCACGCTGTGCGCGAACACCGCCGGGCGGCCGCCGCACAGCAGCGCAACCTCGCGCACCCAGGCCCGGCGGCCGGGGCGCAGACCGAGCACGCGTGTCTCGTCCGGGCAGGGCAGGGCCAGATCCTGGCGCAGCAGTTCCACCGCGAAGCGCGGGCAGCGGCTGCGCAGCCGCTCGGTCAGCGAGCCGACATGCACCAGCCAGTCGTAATAGGGCGCGCTGCCGGCGGTGCGCATCAATCGCGTCTTCCACCGGCTGTCCCGCGCAGTGCTTGACATGGCCGGAAGGATAACGTGTTTGGCAGGCGCCCGGCGCCGGTGTCACGGCGCCGCAGCAGGGTTGCGCCGAAAGCGGTCCAGGCCTGTCACGGCCGGCGGCGATCCGGGCGGGAGCGTGGATTATTGCGGTTTCGCGCCGGGGCAAGCTGCGGCACAATGCGGTCCTAATAAGTCCGCCTGGATCTCCGGAGATAACCGTGCTGCCGATGTCCCCTCGCCGTTTCGCCGCCCGCATGCTGCTCGCCGCCGTGTGGCTGGGCGCGGCCGCACAGGCCCTGGCCCAGGCGGATCCGGCGACGCTGCGCGTCATCGTCGCCGCCGGCGAGCATCCGTCGCTGAAGTCGCCGAAGTTTCCCGACTACCGGGAGACCATGGTGCGCTTCTACGAGCCGACCGCCTACGCACCCGCCTGGATCCGGGGCGTGCAACCGACCCGCCAGGCCGGCCAGGCGGTCGAGCTGCTACGCGCCGCCGACAGCCACGGCCTGGAGCCGAAGGACTACGACGCCGAGTGGATCGCCGGCCGGCTCCAGTCGGCAGCCGTGCTCAACCCGCAGGAGCTGGCGGAGCTGGACGCCGCGATCTCGCTTGCGCTGTTCCGCTACCTGTCCGACGTGCGCGTCGGCCGGGTCAACCCGCGCCAGTTCCAGTTCAAGATCGACCCGGCCTCCCGGCGCGGCGACCTGGCGCAACAGGTGCGCGATGCCCTGGCGTCAGACAACCTGCCCCGGTTCGCCGTAGCGGCGCCGCCGCAGATTCCGATGTACGAAAACCTGCGCCAGGCGCTGCCGCGCTACCGGCAACTGGCGGCGGACACTTCGCTGAAGCCGGTCCCCGTGGTGCAGAAGCTGGAACCGGGCATGCCCTACGCCGGCAACGCGGCGCTCGCGCACCTGCTCGTCGCGCTGGGCGATCTACAGCCCACGGCCAAGGTTCCGCGGCACTACGACGGCGAGCTGGTCCAGGCGGTCAAGCGCTTCCAGGCGCGGCACGGCCTGACCGCCGACGGCGTCATCGGCAAGGGCACCTTCTCCGCCCTGAACACGCCGATGACCTGGCGCCTGCGCCAGATCGTGCTGGCCATGGAACGCATGCGCTGGCTGCCGGCCTTCGAGTCCGACCGGGTGATCGCGGTGAACATTCCGGAGTTCACGCTGCGCGCCTTCGACCGCCGGCCAGATAGTCTGCGCACCCGCTTCAGCATGAAGGTGATCGTCGGCAAGGCGGTAGAGGACACCCGCACGCCGGTGTTCGTCGAGGACATGCAGTACATCGAGTTCAGCCCGTTCTGGAATGTGCCGCCCTCGATCGCCGGCGAGGAGGTCCTTCCCAAGCTGCGCCGCGACCCGGCCTACCTGTCCAAGGAGGGCATGGAATTCGTGTCGACCAGCAACGGCCGGGTGGTCTCCACCGAGGTGACGCCGGAGAACCTAGCGGCTGTCAGCCGCGGCCAGATGCGCATCCGGCAGCGGCCGGGCACGCGCAACCCGCTCGGTGACATCAAGTTCGTTTTGCCGAACAACATGAACATCTACCTGCACCATACCTCCACGGTCAGGCTGTTCCAGCGTCCGCGGCGCGACTTCAGCCATGGCTGCATCCGCGTGGAGGAACCGGTGCGGCTGGCGCGCTTCGTCCTGGAGGATCAGCCGGACTGGACGGAGGACCGGATCATGAAGGCGATGGAGGGGGACAAGATGCGCACGCTGCGCCTGCCCACCCCTGTGCCGGTGATGATCTTCTACTCGACGGTGGTCGTGGAGGACGACGGGCGCGTGCTGTTCCTGCCCGACATCTACGACCACGACAAGCTGCTGGATCAGGCGCTGCGTCCGGTCCGGCCCTCCCAGGCCTAGCGAACCTCGTTCCCCGGCCGCAAGCCGGCGGCCGTCAGATCGCCTTGCCGCCCTGCCAGAAGCGCACGTCGCCGGTATCGACGTGCACGAAGCCGCGCTTGGGGTAGAAGCCAACGCCGCCGCGCCGCAGGTCCCGGGCGGCATCCTTCAGGTCGGCCAGTTTCAGTTCGGGGATGCGGATGTCGATCGCGCGGCCTTCCATGTGCAGGCTCTTGCGCGCGACGCCGCGGCTGCGCTTGCGCAGCTTGCGGTTGGTGGAGGGGCAACGGTAGCCGGAGATCACCTGGAAGGGCTCCTCGACGCCGCACTCCTGCTTGATGTCGTAGAGCAGGTCGAGCAGTTCGGGGTCCATCCTGCCGACGGTCCCGGTGTAATGGTCGCGCAGGAACTGGTTGACCTTCTTCAGCGAGGCCGGGACGTAGTCGTCGCCGACCGCGTAGGTGATGGCCAGCCGCTCGCCCGTATGGGTGTGCTCCAGGGTGAGCGTCTTGGCGTTCTTCAGTTCGGCCAGGTCTTCGGTGCTGGCGACCTTGGCAAGGCTGCCCTGCGCGACGGCCAGCAGCGGCGCCGCGGCGGCCACCCTGACCAGGCCCTTGAGGAACGAACGGCGGGAGATCTCCATAGGCGCGATCCGGCACTCTTATATAAAACCGAGGCCGGATTGTGCCCGCACTCGGACGATTTGAAAACCCCGAGGACGGGCAAATTTCCTTGCTTTCCGCTGCTCAAGCCTTGAGCAGCTCTTCCCGGCCGGAGAGCCAGCGTGCCAGATGGGCCTCCGCGGCCTGTGGATAATCCGCGAGCAGCCGGGCGGCGACCTCCCGGGCCAGCGCCAGCAGGTCGGCGTCCGCCGCGAGATCGGCAAAGCGCAGCAGCGGCACCCCGCTCTGCCGGCTGCCGACGAACTCGCCCGGCCCCCGCAGTTCGAGGTCGCGGCGGGCGATCTCGAAGCCGTCCTGGCTTTCGTAGATCACCTTCAGCCGGGCGCGGGCCGTTTCCGAAAGCTGTGCCGCGTAGAGCAGGATGCAGACGGACTCCGTCCGGCCGCGGCCGACCCGGCCGCGCAACTGGTGGAGCTGGGCCAGGCCGAAGCGCTCGGCGTGCTCGATCACCATCAGCGAGGCGTTCGGCACGTCCACCCCGACCTCGATCACGGTAGTGGCCACCAGGAGGTCGATCGCGCCTTCGGCGAAGCCGCCCATCACGCGGGCCTTCTCGTCGGTCTTGAGGCGGCCGTGCAGCAGCCCGATGCGCAGTTCCGGCAGTTCCGCAGAGAGCCGCTCGAAGGTCTCCAGGGCGGTCCTGAGCTGCAATTGCTCGGATTCCTCGATCAGCGGGCAAACCCAGTAAGCCTGGCGGCCGGCCCGGCAGCCTTCGCGCACCCGGGCGATGACCTCGTCGCGCCGCGCTTCCGACACCACCTTGGTGAGCACCGGGGTGCGCCCGGGCGGCAGCTCGTCCAGCACCGAGACGTCCAGGTCGGCGTAATAGCTCATCGCCAGGGTGCGCGGGATCGGCGTGGCGGACATCATCAGCTGGTGCGGACTCTCGCCCTTCTGGCGCAGGCTCAGCCGCTGGCGCACGCCGAAGCGGTGCTGCTCGTCCACGACCGCCAGGCCCAGGCGATTGAAGCTGACCGCTTCCTCGATCAAGGCATGCGTGCCGACTGCAAGCGCCGGTTCGCCGCTAGCCAGGCGGGCGGCCAGCGCCTGCTTGTCGCGCTTGCGCATGCCGCCGGACAGCCAGGCCAGCTCGACGCCCAGCGGCGCCAGCCAGGCGGCGAGCTTGCGGTAATGCTGTTCGGCCAGGATCTCGGTCGGCGCCATCAGCGCGGCCTGGCAGCCGTTCTCCGCCGCCTGCAGCATGGCCAGCGCGGCGAGCACGGTCTTGCCGCTGCCCACGTCGCCCTGGAGCAGCCGCTGCATCGGATGCGCTGCGGCCAGGTCGGCGCCGATCTCGGCCCAGGCGCGCCGCTGCGCGCCGGTGAGGCGAAAAGGCAGGTTCTCCAGCAGCTTGAGCGTCAGCGTGCCGCGAGCGGCCAGCCGGGGCGCGCTGCGCGCGCGCCTGACCGCGTAGGCCTTGCGCAGCGACAACTGCTGGGCGAGCAGTTCGTCGAACTTGATCCGCCGCCAGGCCGGATGGCTGCGTCCGCTGATCTCGTCGGTCGGGACGCCGGGGGCGGGATGATGCAGGCCGTTCACGGCGGCTTCGAACGTCGGCAGGCCGAGGCGATCGAAGATTTCGGGCGGCAGGGTTTCCGTCAGGTCTGCCCGTTCCAGCGCCCTGTCGATCAGCCTGCGCAGCGCCTGCTGCCCCAGGCCGGCGGTGGTCGGATAGATCGGGGTCAGCGCCTGGGGCAGCGGATCGCCTTCCAGGACCGCGTGGAACCGCGGATGGACGATCTCGGCGCCCCAGAATCCGCCGCGGACCTCGCCGAACACGCGCAGCAGCGCCCCCGGCTCGAGCTGCCTCACCTGGTTCGGATAGAAGCTGAAAAAGCGCAGGATCAGCTCGCCAGTTTCGTCGCCTACCCGGCAGACCAGCTGCCGGCGCGGCCGGTACTGCACCGAGCTGTCGAGCACCCGCACTTCGAGCTGGGCCGCCTCCCCCGGACGGGCGGTTGCGATGGTGGCGAGCCGTGTCTCGTCCTCGTAGCGCAGCGGCAGGTGCAGGACCAGGTCCGCATCGCCGCAGATGCCGAGTTTCGCCAGCCTGGCGGCCAGGGTGCCGCCGGACGGCTTCGCCGCGCCGGCGACCGGCTGCGCGGCCGCCCCGCTCTTCACCTTAGCACGAGGACCGCGTCCGCCTCGACGAGGGCGCCGCGCGGCAGGGCTGCCACGCCCACCGTGGCCCGCGCCGGATAGGGCTCGGCGAAATAGCGTGCCATGATCTCGTTCACCTTCGGAAAGTTGCCCAGGTCGGTCAGATAGATGGTGACCTTGACCGCGTCCGAGAGGCTTGCGCCGGCGGCCTCGGCGACCGCCTGGAGATTGTCGAACACCCGGACGATCTGCGCGTCGATGCCCTCCACCAACTGCATGCTGGCCGGATCGAGACCGATCTGGCCGGACAGGTATACCGTGTTGTCGACCTGAACCGCCTGGGAGTAGGTGCCGATGGCGGCGGGCGCACCGGCGGTGGAAAGGATCTTTCGGCTCATGCCTTTGACTCCTGCGTTGGGAAGGCGACGAAGCGCCGCGGGGCGGCGCGGCGAGGCGGGAATTGTATCGCCGGGCGGGGAGGCGTGCGGCGCCGCGAGGGGAACCGCGCGGCGTCCCCGCGGCTCAAACCGGCCGACAGGGGAGGAAGCTCATGACGACGCCGGACATCATCGCGAATCTGGAGAAGCTGATCGGCGGGCCGCGCGACAGCGCCCTGCTGCGCTATTCGCTGGGCAACGAATACATGAAGCGCAGCGAGCCGGCCCGGGCGGCGGACTGCTTCCAGGCGGCCGTGGCCAAGGATCCGGACTACTCCGCGGCCTGGAAACTGCTGGGCAAGGCGCTGGCGGAGGACGGACATCCGGCCCAGGCCCTGGAGGCCTACCGCCGGGGCATCGAGGTCGCGGAGAAGAAGGGCGACAAACAGGCCGCCAAGGAGATGACGGTGTTCGCCCGGCGGATCGAGAAGGCGCTGGGAAGCGGCGCCCCGGTCTGAACGGCAGCGGGGCGCCCCGTCACGGCGCCCCGTGCCGCCGGCTGCGGCACGAACTTACTGGACCGGCCGGAAGGTCACCTCGCAGCCCATGCGGGCGATGATCTGCTGCATGCCGCGGCGCTCGCGCATGTTGATGACCAGCGGCGCGGTCAGGTTGGCGGACAGCTTCGGGTCGGTGGCGCGGCGCGTCTGCGCGTCGTCGTTGCGGCGCAGGACCACGGCCACGGCAGCATCGTCCCGGGAACCCAGCCTGAGCGCCCGGACGTCGTCGTCCTCCAGCGTCAGTTCGTAGCGAAAGCCCAACTGCGCCGGATCGGTGATCGGCAGGGCGACCTCCGGGTCGTCCAGCGACTGCAGCGTATAGACCACGGGCTCGCCGCCCTCCTCGTGGAACAGGGCGAAGCGCTTGCAGTGCTCGAAGCCCGGAATGCCGCGCGGAAACTCGATGATCTTGCCGGAATCGACTTCCAGCAGGCCCAGGCGCGGGCTGTCTATCTTCATGGCGTCCTCCCGGTTTGGCGGAATGCTCGGCGGGCGAGAACGCCCGGCTCCAGGAAGCCAGTCTAGGCAGCGGCCCGTCCCGGCGATGCGCGAAGAATCGGCAGGATTGCCCGCCAATTTCCGCAATCGGCCCACCGCCCTCAGGCCTGTCCGCCGTCGCGCTGCACCAGGGCGCGCACCAGTTCCGCCTCGCCCACGCTGATGCCGCAGCGCTCGGCGATCTGGGCGGCATCGGCGCCGCGTCCGGCCAGGGCCATCGCCTCGTTGTACTGCGGACCCATGCCGCGCTGGACCCTCAACTGCGCCACCTCGTCGCGCAGCGCAGCCAGTTCGGCGCGCAGATCTTCCATCTCCTGACTGATGCCGCGCACGAACTGTTGCATGCCGACCTCGAACGGGCGCGGGGGCTCGACGACCGGTGGCGGGGATGGGCGCCGTCGCAGCAGCGCGATCACCAGCAGCGCCACGGCGAGCGCCATGGCCGCCAGCAGGCCGGTGGATTGCCAGTCGATGCGCGCGAGTTCGAGCGTCAGTTCCATACCGTCATCATGACCGGGCGCAGGCCCGGCAGCCCGGGGATAATACCGCCTCCGCCGCCCCCCGAATACCCGATCCGACCGCGCACCAACCATGGAACCCGCATTCCTCCTGAAAAAACTGGCCGCGGTGATCCTGCTCCCGCCGCTGGGTCCGCTGCTGCTGATCGCCGCCGGCCTGCTGCTCTGGCGGCGCAGGCCGCGGCTCGGCAGGGCCTTGGCCTGGAGCGGGCTCGCGGCGGCCCTGGCGCTGTCGCTGCCGGCCAGCGTGAGCTGGCTGGTGGAGCCGCTGGAACGCGCGCCCGTGCTGGATCCGGCGCGGGCCGCCGAGGCCCAGGCCATCGTCATCCTGGCCGGCGGCAAGCGCCGCCACGCGCCCGAATACGGCGGCGAGAGCGTCAATCGGCTGACCCTGGAGCGGCTGCGCTACGGCGCCCGGCTCGCCCGGCGCACCGGCCTGCCGGTGCTGGTCGCCGGCGGCCTGCCGATCGAGGGGGACTCCGAGGCGAACCTGATGCGGATCGCCCTGGAGGAGGACTTCGGCGTGCCGGTGCGCTGGACCGAATCGGCCTCCCGGGACACCCGCGAGAACGCGGTCAATTCGGCGCGCATCCTCAGGGAAGCCGGGGTGCGCAAGGTGCTGCTGGTGAGCCACGCGATCCACATGCCGCGCGCCCAGGCCGAGTTCGAGGCGGCTGGCATCGCGGTGATCCCTGCGCCGACCGCCTTCCTGCACGGCCCCTACTCCAGCGAGATGGTGCTGGCGAAGTTCCCCAGCGCCAACAGCGCCTATGCCGGCTGGCTGGCGACCCACGAGTGGCTGGGCAACCTGGCGCGGATCCTGACGGCTACGCGCCCCTGAACGCCGGCTTGCGCTTGGCCAGGAAGGCCTCCACGCCCTCGGCGAAATCATTGGTCGCGCTGCAGCGCGCGAAGCTCTCGGCCTCGGCCTGAAGCTGGCCGGCCAGATCGGCGGTGCCGGCCCGGTTGAGCAGCCGTTTGATCTCACCGTAGGCGTGGCGCGGCCCGGCCTGCAGGCGCGACGCGAGCCTGGCCGTCTCCTCCTCCAGCCTGTCCGGCGGGACGAGGCGATTGACCAGTCCCAGCTCCAGCGCCTGAGTGGCACTGATCCGTTCGGCAAGCAGCATGAGTTCGGCCGCCTTGCGCGTGCCGACGATGCGCGGCAGGAACCAGGTGCCGCCGCCGTCCGGCGACAGTCCGATGCTGGCGTAGGCGGTGGAGAAGTAGGCGTTCTCCGCCGCCAGCACCAGGTCGGCGCCGAGCATCAGCGACATGCCCAGCCCGGCGCAGGCGCCCTGCACGGCGCAGACCACCGGCTGGTACGTCTGGCGCAGCGCGAGCACCGCCGGATTGACCTTCTGCTCGATCATGGCCTGGAAGGCCCG
>DATMWM010000152.1:0-5628 GCA_035562535.1 Rhodocyclaceae bacterium
GTGTCAAGCAGCAGGCGCATCAGCCACCGCCCTCGAAGCGGGACAACACCTCCGGCGGCAGCGGCGCATTGAAGTCGTCCGGCACGCGTATCCTGCCCGCCAGTAGCCCGAGCCGTCGTCCCGCTGTGCCGGTGACCGGGACGAGCTTCACGAGCGGACGGCCGGACTTGGAGATGATCACCTCCTCGCCGGCCACCGCCTGGTCCACCAGGCGCGAAAGGTGGGTTTTCGCTTCGTGGATATTGACTGCGGTCATCCGATGGAAACCGTGCGTGGACTAGACCAGACTAAGTTTAATCCGGACATGGGCTTGCGGCAACGCAGCGCCGGCGCCCTGGTGCAGACGGGGCGCGACCTGCGGAGGCGGTAACATCCACGGCTTTCGGGCCAAGGGGAACGTCTCATGCACATCAATCTCAGCATCGCGCCGCTGGTCTCGCTGATCGCCGGCATCCTGATCCTGATCGCGCCGCGGCTGCTCAACTACATCGTCGCGATCTACCTGATCGTCATCGGGGTGACCGGCCTGTTCGGCGTCGGCACGATACACCTGCGCTGATTCACACTCCCTGCTTGAGGCTCGCCTCGATGAACGGATCCAGGTCGCCGTCGAGCACCGCCTGGGTGTTGCCGATCTCGACGTTGGTGCGCAGGTCCTTGATCCGCGACTGGTCGAGCACGTAGCTGCGGATCTGGTGGCCCCAGCCGATGTCGGTCTTCGAGTCCTCCAGTTTCTGCTGCTCGGCCTGGCGCTTGCGCAGTTCCAGTTCGTAGAGCCGCGACTTGAGCATCGCCATCGCCTCGGCGCGGTTGCGGTGCTGCGAGCGGTCGTTCTGGCACTGCACGACGATGTTGGTCGGCAGGTGGGTGATGCGGATCGCCGAGTCGGTCTTGTTCACGTGCTGGCCGCCGGCGCCCGAGGCGCGGAAGGTGTCGATGCGCAGGTCCGCCGGGTTGATGTCCACCTGGATCGAGTCGTCCACTTCCGGGTAGATGAACACCGAGGCGAACGAGGTGTGCCGGCGGGCGTTCGAGTCGAAGGGCGACTTGCGCACCAGGCGGTGGATGCCGGTCTCGGTGCGCAGGTGGCCGTAGGCGTAGTCGCCCGTGACTTTGATGGTGGCAGTCTTGATGCCGGCCACCTCGCCCTCGGACTCCTCCAGCACCTCGGTGCCGAAACCCTTGCGTTCGCAGTAGCGCAGGTACATGCGTTCGAGCATCGAGGCCCAGTCCTGCGCCTCGGTGCCGCCGGCCCCGGCCTGGATGTCGATGAAGCAGGGGTTCGGATCCTCGGGGTGGTTGAACATGCGCCGGAACTCCAGGCCGCCGACCTGTGCGTCCAGCGCCGCCACGTCCGCCTCGACCGAGGCGATCGTGTCGTCGTCCTCCTCGCCGCGCGCCAGTTCGAAGATCTCGTCGGCGTCGCGCAGGCGCTGGTCCACCTCGCGCAGCGTGAGCACCACGGATTCCAGGCTCTTCTTCTCCTTGCCCAGGTCCTGGGCGCGCTGGGCGTCGTCCCAGACCTTCGGGTCCTCCAGCGCCCGGGTGACCTCGATCAGGCGGGTTTCCTTGACCTCGTAGTCAAAGATACCTCCGCAGGTCGCCGCTACGGACCTTCAGGTCGGCCAGCTTGCCGGCCAGTGCGTTGATGCGTTCCGCTTCCATGATCTGCCTCGCTGACGGGAAACCCGAAATTATACCGGGGCGGGCAGCCTCGCCGCCGGCAGGCGTCGCGACCGAGGCGTCGCCACGTGGCGCGCGCGTTCAGTCCGCCTTGAGCTTCCTGGCGATTGCGGCGCCGGTCAGCAGTTCCAGTTGCGCCTCCAGGCGAATGACGCGAGACGTCAAGTCCTCGATCTTCGACTGCTGGGACTTCAGCGCCTCGGCCTGGCGGGTGACCTTGTCCTCGAGCTTGATCATCGCGGTCAGGGCGGCCCACACGCGGTCGGTCACGCCCATCAGGCAGTCTCCCCGGCGCCTTGCTTCGCTTCCGCCTCCAATGCCGCGATGCGCTGGTTGCTGGCCTCGATGAACGCCAGGGCATCGTCGATCGACGCGCAGGCTCTTTCGGCCGCGTCCCTGGCCGCATCGGCCAATGCCGCCAGTTCCTCGTCGGTTTCGGCGGATTCGTAAGCGCTCGCGCCGCGGCGCATCAGCTCGGAGATCGGCAGACCGAGCCTCTTCGCCTTGGCCGCGATCGCCTTCTTCTCCATTGCGGTGGCTTGAACCACGATCCTTTCGACTGCCGCTGCCATCACGATCCTCCAACGCTATCCAAGACGATCATGTACATTAGATGTACATGTCTGTCCGCGTCAAGTCCGGGCCGGGCGGGCTGGTTCAGGCTGATCGCGCGGAAACCACGATCCGGATCGAACTCGATCGAGTCGCGCGCTTTCAGCGGCCCGGCTCGGCGTGCTCGATGACCAGCTGTACCGAGGCGGCGCCGTTGAACTCGTTGGCGGTCAGGCGGTAGGCGGCGCGCAGCCTGGGCGGGGCCGGGTCGGCGCAGTTGAAGCGGATGGCGTCGAAGCGCGACCGGCCCTTGCGCAGCACGAGCTTGAGGTGCTTGTCCTTGAGCAGGCGCTGGCCCTCGACCTCGAACTCGTCGTCGAACAGCGGGGCGGGGAAGCCCTGGCCCCAGACCTCGGCGTCGATGCGCCGGGCGGACTGCAGCGTTGCGTATCCGGATTCGAGCGCGCCGTCGGTCTCCACGGTGCGGGTGAGCGCCGCCGGTTCGAGCATGGCGCGGGCGGTCTGCTCGAAGGCTTCCTCGAAGCGCTGCAGGTCGGCTTCGCGCAGGGTGAGCCCCGCGGCGGCGGCGTGGCCGCCGAATCGCAGCAGCAGCCCGGGTTCGCGCTTGGACACCAGATCCAGCGCGTCGCGCAGATGCAGGCCGGGAATGGCGCGCCCCGAACCGCGCAGCTCGCCCCCGGCGCCGCGGGCGAAGGCGAACACCGGACGGTGCAGCGCCTCCTTCACGCGCGAAGCGAGCAGGCCGACCACCCCCTGGTGCCAGGACGGGTCGAACAGCGCGATGCTGGCGCGATTGCCCGCGTCGATGCGCTCGACCAGCGCCGCGGCCTGCTCCTGCATGTCCGCCTCGATCGCGCGGCGATCGCGGTTCAGTTCGTCGAGTTGCCGGGCGATGGTGAGCGCCCGGCCGAAGTCGTCGGTGATCAGGCACTCGATGCCCAGCGCCATGTCGGCCAGCCGTCCGGCCGCGTTCAGCCGCGGCCCGAGGCCGAATCCCAGGTCGAAGGTGCTTGCCTGGCGTGGCTCGCGCCCGGCCGCGGCGAACAGGGCGCGCACGCCCGGCTGCATCGCGCCGCGGCGGATGCGCGCGAGCCCCTGCGAGACCAGGATGCGGTTGTTGTGGTCCAGGCGCACCACGTCCGCCACCGTACCCAGCGCCACCAGATCGAGCAGCGGGGCGAGCGGCGGCTCCGCGCGGCCGGCGAATTGCCCGCGCCGGCGCAGTTCGGCGCGCAGCGCGGTCGTCACGTAGAACATGACGCCCACCCCGGCCAGGTGCTTGCTGGCGAAGCGGCAGCCGGGCTGGTTCGGGTTGACGATCGCCGCCGCCGCGGGCAGCGCCTCACCCGGCAGGTGGTGGTCGGTGATCAGGGTGGCGATGCCCAGCCTGCGCGCCTCGGCCACGCCCTCGACCGAGGCGATGCCGTTGTCCACCGTGACGATCAGGTCGGGCTTGCGCTGCGCGGCCAGGCGCACGATCTCCGGGGTCAGCCCGTAGCCGTATTCGAAGCGGTTCGGCACCAGGTAATCGACGCTGGCGCCGAAGGCGCGCAGGGCGCGCAGGCCCACCGCGCAGGCGGTGGCGCCGTCGCAGTCGTAGTCGGCGACGATCAGCATCCGGCGCCCGCCGGCGATGTGGTCGGCGAGCAGGGCGGCGGCGTCCTCCGCCCCGCGCAGGCCGCCGGGTTCGAGCAGCGCGTCCAGGCCGTAGTCGAGTTCGGCGCCGCGGCGCACGCCGCGGTTGGCGTAGAGGCGGGCGAGCAGCGGCTCGATGCCTTCCGCGGTCAGAGACTCGACGATCGCCGGCGAGGCGCCGCGGGAGACGATCCGGGTCAAGGCTGCGCCGCCGGCAATTCGAGTTCGGCCAGTTCCACCGGCCGCCGCCAGAAGCGCCAGCGGTCCCCGGCGTCGAGTTCCAGTTCGAAGGCGGCGTCGTCGCCGAGCGCGGTGAGCCGCAGCCCGCCCAGGTGGCCGGAATACAGCGCGGACATCGCCGGGCGGAACCAGCGGCTCTCCAGGTCGGTCAGGGCCGCGCGCCACGCCGAAACGTCCAGGTAGAGCGCCGGCTCGCGCAGCGCATCGAGCACGGCGATCACGCTGCCCGCGCGGGCCGGGCCGACGATCGGGCCGGGGCCGGCGGGCAGGGCGCCTGCGCTCATCTTCGCCGCCAGCGCCGCGCCGCGCGCCAGCGGATCGTCCGCGAGCAGCGTGGCACCCGGCCGGGCCAGCCCCGCCGGCAGCCTGCCCGCGCCCCACAGCCAGACGGTGTTCGCCGTCGGACGGCCGGCGGCCTCGCGCTCGACATTCACCGGATCGTTGTGCAGCAGCACCTGGGCCTCGTTCAGCAGCGCGCACCAGGCCTTGGCGTCCGGCCCCTCCGGCAGATACGCGTCGAGCGGGCGGCCAATGACGCGCTCCAGCGGCTGGGTGCGGATGTCCGGGGCGGCAGCCGCGCGCAGGTACCAGCGCGCCGGCGCGGTCGCGCTGAAGCGGCCCGCGGCGGCCAGTTCCCGGTCCAGCATCCCGACCAGGCGGGCGCTCTCCTGCGCGTCCAGGCCGATCTCGCGTTCGCCCACGATCACCAGCATGTCGCGGGCGAAGCGCAGGTGGGCCGGGTCGGCGCACAGCCAGCAGTCGCCGCCCGGGTCGCCGCCGTCGCCGAGCAGGCGCAGCGCGCCCCAGGGCGCCTCGCCCGCGGGCAGGCCGAAGGCGGCGGCGATCCAGTCGGTCAGGCTGCGCGCCGCGATCGGGCGGCGCTCGCCGCGGCCGAGCAGCGTGGCCAGGCCGGGCAGCTTGAGTTCGCGGGCGGATTCCCGCAGGCGCTCGGCCGTGAGCAGCAGGCCGGGGACGACGAGGTGCAGCGGCATGGGGAACCCATCGGGGGCACCGGGAAGGCGGGCGCTACTGTAGCATAGCGCCCGCCATGCACTACGAGCTCATGATCGGGCTGCGCTACACCCGCGCCCGGCGCCGCAACAGCTTCATTTCCTTCATTTCGCTGATCTCCATGCTCGGCATCGGCCTGGGCGTGGCGGCCCTGATCGTGGTGCTCTCGGTGATGAACGGCTTCCAGCAGGAACTGCGCACGCGCATCCTGGGCGTGGTCTCGCACGTGCAGATCGGCAGCTTCAGCGGCGAACTGGCGGACTGGCCCAGGGTGGCCGGGCAGGCCGCGGCGAACCCGGCGGTGCTGGCGGCCGCACCCTACATCGCCGCCCAGGGCATGCTGGCCTTCGACCAGAACGTCCGCGGGGTGGCGGTGCGCGGCATCGTGCCCGACCTGGAGGAGAAGGTCGCCGACTTCAACCAGCACATGAAGTTCGGCTCGCTCCAGTCGCTCAAGCCGGGCGAGTTCGGCATCATCCTCGGCGG
>DATMWM010000153.1:0-15898 GCA_035562535.1 Rhodocyclaceae bacterium
CGCCGCGATGTCCAAGGCATGATCGCTTCCAGGGTCGGCCAGATGGGCGCCGCCGTGCCTAAGCCGCGGGTAGTCGCGGTACTGGGTGCCGTCCGGCCGGTCGATCGCCTCTCTTGCGTACAGGTGCGTCGCCAGCGGGGCCGAATAGGTCTTCTCGTTGCGCGTGCGCAGCGGCGTCAGAACCTGGTCCAGGACGCTCAGAACCTCGACCGAGTAGGCCGGTCCGGACTCCGTTCCGGCCTGGTCCAGTTTCGGCCGGAAATGCACCGAGTCGAGCAGCCCGACCGCCACGAAGACCGCAAGCAGCGTGAGCGAAGCCATGCCGAAGCGGCTCTCGGCCACCCGCCGCCAGGCGCGCGACAGGTAGTCGTTGTGCCGGGCGTGGATGGCGCCGACGATGACCGCCGCGACGAGCAGGAACACGAGGGCGTCGCTCCACAGGAGGACCGGCATGACCGCGCTCATTCGAAGCGCACCCGCGGATCGACCAGCGTGTAGGACAGGTCGGTGAGCAGCAGCCCGACGACGTAGAGCACCGAGCCGAGAAACACCATCGCGCGCACCACCGCGAAGTCCTGGGCGTTGATCGCATCGATGGTGTAGCTGCCCAGCCCCGGGATGCCGAAGAACGACTCGGTGAGCAGGCTGCCCATGAACAGCAGCGGAATCACCACCACCACGCCGGTCAGGATCGGGATCAGCGCGTTGCGCAGCACGTGGCGGAACAGCACGGTGGTCTCCGCCAGGCCCTTGGCCCGCGCGGTGCGCACGTAGTCCTTGCCGATCTCCTCGAGAAAGATCGTGCGGTACCAGCGCGTGCTGCTGCCGATGCCGGCGATCACGCCGATCAGCACCGGCAGGATCAGGAAGCGCGCCGCGTCCAGTCCGCCGGCATAACCCGAGATCGGCACCAGGTTCCAGACCTTGCTCACCAGGAACTGGCCGCCGATGATGTAGAACAGGCTGGAGATCGACATCATCGCCACGCACAGCACCACGCCCCAGAAATCGAGGTAGGTGGCGCGGAACAGCGCCAGCAGCAGGGCGAACGACACCGTGACGTACAGGCCCAGAATGAACACCGGCAGCGCGACGGCCAGGCTCGGCCCCATGCGCGTGGCGATCTCGTGGCCGATGTCGCGCCCGTCGTCCGAGCGGCCGAAGTCGAAGGCGAACAGCCTGACCGACTTCTCGAAGAAGATCGTCTCGGTGAACCGGCCCGTGCCGGCCGCGGCCGGGTTGTGGAGCAGCGGCTTGTCGTAGCCGCGTTCGGCCTTCCACTTCTCGATCGCCTCGGGGGTCACGCGCTTGATGCCCAGCTGCAGGCGCGCGATGTCGTCCGGCGTGTTGACCACGAAGAACAGCGTGAAGGTGATCAGGTTCACCCCGATCAGGATCGGGATCGCGTACAGCAGCCGGCGGACGACGTAGCCGATCACGCCGCCCTCGCCGCCGCGCGTTCGCGCCTGCGCCAGGTGACGATGGCCGGCAGGACCGCAACCGCGAGCACGAGCAGCGCGGCCGCCAGCGGCCAGAGCACCGGGCGGTTCCATTCCGCCCGCTGCCGCTCGCGCAGCGCGACGTCGATCCTCTTGTACTTGAGGTCGTTGCGCGCCATGTGGTTCGGTTTCGCGTTGCCCATCCAGTCGTGCAGCAGGCCGTAGGCCTTCGGGTGGTAGCCGAAGGACCACGGCGCGTCCTCGCGCAGGATCTCCACCATGCGGTCGATCAGCGCCTGGCGCTGCGGGCCGTTCTCCATGTGCTTGACCTGGTCGAACAGCTTGTCGTACTCCGGGTTGGAGTAGTTCGCGGCGTTCTCGCCCTGGAACTTCGCGCGGCTCTGGCTGCCGACGAACAGGAAGAGGAAATTCTCCGGATCCGGGTAGTCGGCGTTCCAGCCCCAGATGAAGATCTGCGCGGCACCCTTGCGCACCTTCTCCTGGAAGCGGTTGTAGTCGGTGCCGCGGATCTCGAGCTGCACGTTCAGCTTGCCGAACTGGCGTCGCAGCCAGTCGAAGCGCGGCTTGTCGCCCGGGCCGCGGTCGGTGGTGTCCAGGTAGAGGACGAGCGGCTTGCCGGTCACCGCGTCGCGGCCGTTCGGGTAGCCGGCCTCGGCGAGCAGCGCCTTGGCGGTCTCGATGCTCCTGCGCTTCGCGCGGCCGCCTTCCCATTCGTAGACCAGCGGGTTCATGCCCTCGCGGCCATCGCGGTAGCCGAAGATACCCGGCGGGATCGGCCCCTGGCCCGGAATGCCGCGGCCGTTGGCGAAGATCGACACGAACTCCTCCCAGTCGATCGCGATCGACAGCGCCTGGCGCAGCTTGCGCGCGCGCGTTCGTTCGGCCTCTGTCGCACCCAGGCCGCCGACCACCGGGTCGAGCCAGTTGAACGCCATGTAGCGGCTGGACGTCTCGACCGAGGTTTCCAGCCGTATGCCCTTGGCCTCCATCTCCGGCGACACCGCCGTCTCGCCCTCGATCGACACGCGCACGGCCTGATCGAAGTTGTCCGAGGCGATGCCCGAGGAATCGTAGTAGCCCTGCAGGAACTTGTTCCAGTAGGGAATCGCCTCCTTCTCGCGGGTGAAGACCACGCGGTCGATGAAGGGGATCGGCCTGCCGCAGTCGGCCAGCAGCCCGGCCTCCCGGTCGCCCGGCTCGCCCTCGCAGGGATAGGACTCGGCGCGGTAGTTCGGATTGCGCTCGAGCACCATGCGCGCGTTCGGATTGTTCTCGGTGAGCATGAAGGGGCCGGTGCCGATCGGGTACCAGTCGAGCACCAGGTTCTTCTTGCTCATGCCGGGTTGCGAAAAGAAGCGGTCCGCCTCGATCGGCACCGGCGCGAAGAAGTTCATCGCCAGCCAATAGGCGAACTGCGGATAGCGCCCCTTGATCCTGATCCGGTAGGTGTGGTCGTCGACCACCTCTACGCCCTCGAGCGGGAACTTCGACAGGTCGAGCCAGGCGTCGCGCCGCCCCTGCTTCGCCAGCGCCTCGTCCTCGGCCTTGAGCGTGGCGGCGAGTTCCTTGAGCCCGACGATGTACTCGCTCATCAGTCCGAAGATCGGCGAGTGCAGCCGCGGGTGCGCGAGCCGCTTGATCTGGTAGACGTAGTCCTCGGCAGTGAGCTCGCGCGTGCCGGTTTGAGGGAAGTCGCGCAGGCTGTTCACGTCTTCGATGTCCTGCGGGCCGAGCGCGTGGTAGAGCAGTTCGCCCTGCGCATCGCGCGCGAAGGCCGGGTGCGGCTGGTAGCGGATGCCCTTCCTGATGCGGATCTCGTAGACGCTGTACGCCACGTCGGGGGAGTCGGCATCGACCGGGCGGCCGGCCGCGTCCAGGTATTGCGGCCTGGGCACCTCCTCCGCAGTCATCGGCACCAGGGTGTAGGGCCGCTTCAGGTAGTGGTACTGCAGCGGCGGCTCGTAGATCTGCGCGTTGAACTCGGCCTCGTCCTCGCTGTAGGACTGCACCGGGTCGAGGTGCTTCGGCCGGTCGGTGAATGCAGAATAGAGGATGTTGCGGCCGCGGTCCGCAGCGGGATAGGGATCGTTCCAGACCTCGCCGCAGGCCGATGCGGCAAGGACCACAGCGGCAAGCGCGAGGACGCGCGGCATGGAAAGCATGGCCGGAAGTGTAGCGCGAAGCGCGCCGGTTCTGACCTCGCACCGTCGCCGCGGCGGTGGGCCCGGGTCGATTCCGCTATAATTCGCCGGTCCACAATCGGAGCTGGTTCATGGGCTTCCTCGCCGGCAAGAAAATCCTGATCACCGGGCTGCTGAGCAATCGCTCCATCGCCTACGGCATTGCCCAGGCCGCGCACCGAGAAGGCGCGGAGCTCGCGTTCACCTATCAGAACGAGCGGTTCCAGGAACGCGTCGCCCACATGGCGAAGGAATTCGGCAGCAGCCTGATCTTCGCCTGCGACGTCGCCAGCGACGAGGAGATCGCCCGCCTGTTCTCCGATCTCGGCGGCGCCTGGGACGGTCTGGACGGGCTGGTGCACTCGATCGCCTACGCGCCGCGCGAGGCGCTGGCCGGCGACTTCCTGGAAACCATCAGCCGCGACGCCTTCCGTATCGCCCAGGACATCAGCGCCTACTCGTTCCCGGCGCTGGCCAAGGCGGCGATACCGCTCATGGACGGACGGCGCGGCGCGCTGGTCACGCTCTCCTACCTCGGCGCGGTGCGCACCATGCCCAACTACAACGTCATGGGCATGGCGAAGGCCAGCCTGGAGGCGGCGGTGCGCTACATGGCGGTGAGCCTGGGACCCAAGGGTATCCGGGTCAACGCGGTGTCGGCCGGACCGATCAAGACGCTCGCGGCTGCGGGTATCGGCAGCTTCGGCCGGCTGCTCGCCTACAACGAGCGGCAGGCGCCGCTGCGACGCAACGTCACCATCGAAGAAGTGGGCAACGCCTGCGCCTTCATGCTCAGCGATCTGGCCAGCGGAATCACCGGCGAGGTGCTTTACGTGGACGGCGGGTTCAACACGACCGCGCTGGGCAACGCCGACGCCGCCTGACGGTGGCCGGTCCGGGCCCCGAATCCGGGGGCCCCGCGCGGTTCGCTACTGCTTGGCCTCCAGCAGCGACTTGTTGATCTCGACCGGGTAGCGGGCCCTGAGCACCGCCAGGTATTCGTTGAAGTCTTCCTCGCCGTACAGGCGAGACAACTGGGCAGCCACGCCGGCGGACTTCGGATCCTTGGCATCGGCCTGGTCGGACTTCACCCCCACCAGCTTGTAGATCGCGAACCCGCCCTTCGGCAGTTTGCCTCCGGCATAGCCTGGGAGCTTGTCCGCCGGCAGCTTGAACGCTGCCCGCACTCCGTCCGGCGACATGCCGGGCACGCCGGCGCGGGTGACCGGCTTCGGCGCGCTCCAGGTCAGATCGAGGCTCTCGCCCTGCATCAGCTTGGCGAGCTTTTCCTCGCCGTCCTTCTGCGCCAGCCTGGCCGCCTCGTCGTTCCTGAGCTTGGTCTCGATGTCCGCCCGCACCGAATCCAGCGGCCGCAGCTCGGCCGGCTTGTGTTCGAGGACCCGTGCGGCGATCAGGGTGTTCGGCGCGACTTCGACCGCCTCCGTGTTGCGCTTGTTCTTGAGCGCGTCGTCCGCGAACAGAAGCCCGATCAGCCGCTCGTTGGCAAGCTGGCCCGCGGCCTGCGGATTCGCCTTCGAGAACCATTGCGTCTGCGCGATCTGCAGCTTGTACCTCTCGGCCGCCGGCTTGAGGCTGTCCGACTGCTCGTAGACCGTGTTGTTGAAACTGTCCGCGACCTCGGCGAACTTGCGGCCGGCGGCCTGGCGCTTCAACTCGGAGCGGATCTCTTCGCGCACCTCGTCCAGGGTCTGGCCGTGCTCGGCCTTGGCGCCGGTGACCTTGATGATGTGGTAGCCGAAGTCCGACTGCACCACGTCGCTGATCTGGCCTTCATTGAGCGTGAATGCGGCGTCCTCGAACGGCTTCACCATCATGCCCCTGGCGAAGAATCCGAGGTCTCCGCCATTGGCGGCGGAACCCGGATCCTGGGAATGCTGCTTGGCGATCTTCTCGAAGTCGGCCGGATTCTGCTTCACCTGCTTGAGCAGATCGTCGATCGTCGCGCGCGCCGTCTTGCGCTGCTCGTCGGTCGCGTCCTTCGGCACCTGGATCAGGATATGGCTCGCGCGCCGCTCCTCGGGCTGCCGGTACTGGTCCTTGTGGCCTTCGTACCAGCGCGCGACTTCCTCGTCCGCCACCGTGACCTGTTCCATCAGCGCGTCCTGGTTCAGAACCAGGTACTCGGCGCGGATCTGCTCGGGCACTTCGAACAGCTTGCGATTGGACTCGTAGAAGGCGGCGACGGCCTCCGGGGCGATCTTGACCTGGGCAGAGAACTGCTCGGGAAGGATCAGCGCTTCGGCGAGATCGCGCGACTCGCGCTGCAGGGCGACCCAGCGCTCTGCCACGGCCTTCGAAACGAACGCGCCGTCGCTTACCGGCGCCGATACCTGGCGCAGCGCCAGGTCCTGGCGCAGCCGATACTCGAAGCCGGCCTCGGAGAGGCCCTGGGACCTGAGCACGGACGCATAGCGCTGCATCGAAAACTGACCGTCTTCCTGGAAGGCCGGAATGCTCGCGATGAACCGCCGCAATTCCTCGTCGGTGATCGCCAGCCGGTCCTGTTGCGCATCCAGGGCCAGCAGGCGCTGGTTCACCAGCGAATCGATCAGCGCCTGCCGCGCCTCCGGCGTGTCGAGCAGCGCCGGACTGAAGTCGCGGCCGAGCGTGTTGCGCATGCGGTCCTGCTGTTCGCGCAGGGACTGCTGGAACTCGGGCAGCGTGATCTTGGCATCGCCGACCTTGGCCACCGCGTCGGTGGTGCCCATGTTGACGATGTAGGACTCCACGCCCCAGAAGGCGAACGGCAGGATGATGAGCAGCAAAATGACCTGAACGACGCGCTTGCTGCTGCGGACCGACTCGAACATGTGAGAACACCCTCGCGATTCGTACGCTCTTCCGAAACCAGATATGAAAAAGGCGAACTCTCGTTCGCCTTTCTCGGTGTTGGCGGAGTGGACGGGACTCGAACCCGCGACCCCCGGCGTGACAGGCCGGTATTCTAACCGACTGAACTACCACTCCTCTGCTGCTTTACCGCTCCCTCCCGGCCCACCGGCTGCTGGTGGGTGCTGAGAGGTTCGAACTCCCGACATTCGCCTTGTAAGGGCGACGCTCTACCAACTGAGCTAAGCACCCACTCTTCCGAGTGTCGCCGTTCGGAAAGATGATCAGTTTACCGCATCCTTCAGCGCTTTGCCAGGGCGAAACTTGGGCACCTTGGCCGCCTTGATCTTGATCGAAGCGCCCGTGCGCGGGTTGCGCCCGCTGCGCGCTGCGCGCTTGCTGACCGAAAACGTGCCGAAGCCGACCAGCGTCACCGAACCGCCCTTCTTCAACGAGGTCTTGATCGCCGCGATCGCGGCGTCGAGCGCGCGTCCTGCTGCCGCCTTGGACAAGTCCGCCGACTTGGCGACCGAGTCAATGAGATCCTGTTTGTTCACCTAAGCCCCCCCTCATTCTGATGTGTTCGCGCTGTGGCAGGCCGGGCACCTGCCCGCGCTTTATAGCAAGCCCGAAATCCGCGTGTCAAGGCGATTTGCGGCCAGTCGACGCCTCGAATCGGTACGCGATCTCACGCAGGAAATGCGCCGATGTCCCGAGGGCATCGGCGCATGCGGATCAATGCGTGACGACGCCCGCCGCGGCCTGCGGCTCGGCCACCGGTGCGACCGGCCCCGGCTCGGTCGGCGCCTCGGAGGCGGGCTCCGGCTTGCGCTCCAGGGCGAGTTCGAGCACCTGATCGATCCACCTGACCGGAACGATTTCGAGCTGGTTCTTGATGTTGTCCGGGATATCCACCAGATCCTTGACGTTTTCCTGCGGAATCAGCGCGAGACGGATGCCGCCGCGATGCGCCGCGAGCAGCTTCTCCTTGAGTCCGCCGATCGGCAGCACCTCGCCGCGCAGCGTGATCTCGCCGGTCATCGCCACGTCGGCGCGCACCGGGATCCCGGTCAGCACGGATACCAGCGCCGTGCAGATCGCGATGCCGGCGCTCGGGCCGTCCTTGGGCGTCGCACCTTCCGGCAGGTGGATGTGCAGGTCGCTCTTCTGGTAGAAGTCCTCGGAGATGCCCATCTGCGTGGAGCGCTTGCGCACCACGGTCAGCGCAGCCTGGATGGATTCCTGCATGACCTCGCCGAGCTTGCCGGTGGTCATCGTCTTGCCCTTGCCGGGCACCACCACCGCCTCGATGGTCAGCAGTTCGCCGCCCACCTCGGTCCATGCCAGCCCGGTGACCTGGCCGACCTGGTTCTCCTTCTCCGCGATGCCGAAGGTATAGCGCCGCACGCCGAGGAACTTGTCGAGGTTCTTCGCGTTGACCACCAGCTTGTTCGAGCGCTTCTTGAGCACGATCGACTTGACCACCTTGCGGCAGATCTTCGAGAGCTCGCGCTCCAGGCCGCGCACGCCCGCCTCGCGGGTGTAGTAGCGCACGATGTCGCGGATCGCCTCCTCGGTGATCGACAGCTCGTCCTTCTTCAGCCCGTTGTTCTTCATCTGCTTGGGCTGCAGGTAGCGCTGCGCGATGTTCAGCTTCTCGTCCTCGGTGTAGCCGGAAAGCCGGATCACCTCCATGCGGTCGAGCAGCGGCGCCGGGATGTTCAGGGTGTTCGCCGTGGCCACGAACATGACATCCGAGAGGTCGTACTCCACCTCGACGTAGTGGTCCACGAAGGTGCTGTTCTGCTCCGGATCGAGAACCTCGAGAAGGGCGGAGGACGGGTCGCCGCGGAAGTCCATGCCCATCTTGTCGACTTCGTCCAGCAGGAACAGCGGATTCTTCACCGCCACCTTGGTCATGTTCTGCAGGATCTTGCCCGGCATCGAGCCGATGTAAGTGCGCCGGTGGCCACGGATCTCGGCCTCGTCGCGCACGCCGCCCACCGACATGCGCACGAACTTGCGGTTGGTGGCGCGCGCGATCGACTGGCCGAGCGAGGTCTTGCCCACGCCGGGCGGCCCGACCAGGCAGAGGATCGGCGCCTTGAGCTTCTCGACCCGCTGCTGAACGGCCAGGTATTCGAGGATGCGCTCCTTGACCTTGTCCAGTCCGTAGTGGTCCTTCTCCAGCACCTTCTCGGCGGACGAAAGGTCCTTGTTGATGCGCGTGCGCTTCTTCCAGGGCAGGCCGAGCAGCGTCTCGATGTAGTTGCGCACCACCGTGGCCTCGGCGGACATCGGCGACATCAGGCGCAGCTTCTTGAGCTCGGCCATCGCCTTGGTCTGCGCCTCCTTGGACATGCCGGCGGCGCGGATCTTCTTGTCCATCTCGTCGAGATCGGCGCCCTCCTCGCCCTCGCCGAGCTCCTTCTGGATCGCCTTGACCTGCTCGTTCAGGTAGTACTCGCGCTGGCTCTTCTCCATCTGGCGCTTGACGCGCCCGCGGATGCGCTTCTCCACCTGCAGGATGTCCAGCTCGGTCTCGAGCTGGGTGAGAAGCCGTTCGAGCCGCTCGCCGATGTCGAAGATCTCGAGCACTTCCTGCTTCTGCTCCAGCTTGAGCGGCAGGTGAGCGGCGATCGTGTCCGCCAGCCGCCCGGCCTCCTCGATGCCCGACAGCGACGTCAGCACCTCGGGCGGGATCTTCTTGTTCAGCTTCACGTACTGGTCGAACTGGGCGATGATCGCGCGGCGCATCGCCTCGATCTCGTGGTTCGCGTGCTCGCCAGCCGGCAATGGCGTCACCACCGCCATGAACAGCGATTTCAGGTCGTTGACCTGATCGACGCGCGCCCGCTGCGTGCCTTCGACCAGGACCTTCACCGTGCCGTCGGGCAGCTTGAGCATCTGCAGGATGTTGGCGATGCAGCCGATCTGGTAGAGATCCTCGGCGACCGGCTCGTCCTTCGCCGCCGACTTCTGGGCGACCAGCAGGATGCTCTTGCCGGCTTCCATGGCGGTTTCGAGCGCCTTGATCGACTTCGGGCGGCCGACGAACAGCGGTATGACCATGTGGGGAAAGACCACGACATCCCGCAGCGGCAGCAGAGGTACTTCGAGGCGGTCGGCGGGAAGGTCAAGCGTGCTTGACATGAGAGGATCCTTTGAAAAGGGGTTGTCCGATCCCATATGGGGACCGGACAGCCGGGTTCAAGCCTGCCGCCGCGGGCGGCCGGCTCAGTTGGAGCCCGCCACCTTGGGCTGGTCGGCGTAGATCAGGATCGGCTTGCCGGAACCTTCGATCATGCCTTCGTCGACCACGACCTTGGCGACGTTCTCCATGTTCGGCAGTTCGTACATCGTGTCCAGCAGGGCCGCTTCGAGGATGGAGCGCAGTCCGCGCGCGCCGGTCTTGCGCTTGAGCGCCTTGCGCGCGATCGCCTGGAGCGCCGCCGGACGGATCTCAAGCTCCGCGCCTTCCATCTGGAACAGCTTCTGGTACTGCTTGATCAGGGCGTTCTTCGGCTCCACCAGGATCTGGATGAGCGCCGGCTCGTCCAGTTCGTGCAGCGTGGCCACCACCGGCAGCCGGCCGACGAACTCCGGAATCAGTCCGTACTTGATCAGGTCCTCCGGCTCGACCATGCGCAGGGTTTCGGTGATAGTGCGGGTATCCCGGCTCTTCACCTCGGCGCCGAAGCCGATCCCGGCCTTCTCGGTGCGATGCCGGATCACCTTGTCCAGCCCGTCGAAGGCGCCGCCGCACACGAACATGATGTTCGTCGTGTCCACCTGCACGAAGTCCTGATTCGGGTGTTTGCGCCCGCCCTGCGGGGGCACCGAGGCGATCGTGCCCTCGATCAGCTTGAGCAGCGCCTGCTGCACGCCCTCGCCGGACACGTCGCGGGTGATCGACGGGTTGTCGGACTTGCGCGAGATCTTGTCGATCTCGTCGATGTAAACGATGCCCTGCTGCGCCTTCTCGACCTCGTAGTCGCACTTCTGCAGCAGCTTCTGGATGATGTTCTCGACGTCCTCGCCGACGTAGCCGGCTTCCGTCAGGGTGGTCGCGTCGGCCATGACGAACGGGACGTTCAGCAGCCGCGCCAGGGTCTGCGCGAGCAGCGTCTTGCCGGAACCGGTCGGCCCGATGAGCAGGATGTTGCTCTTGGAGAGCTCGACCTCGTCGCCCTTGCTCAGGTGCTTGAGCCGCTTGTAGTGGTTGTAGACCGCCACGGAGAGAATGCGCTTGGCGGGGTCCTGCCCGATCACGTACTGGTCGAGGATGCCGCAGATCTCGCTCGGCGTGGGCAGGTCGCCCTTGCCCCCGCGTGTCGTCTGGTCGGCGGCGATCTCGTCGCGGATGATGTCGTTGCACAGCTCGATGCACTCGTCGCAGATGAAGACGGAGGGCCCGGCGATGAGCTTGCGCACCTCGTGCTGGCTCTTGCCGCAAAACGAGCAGTAAAGCAGTTTCTCGTTGCCGCTCCCCTTCTTGTCCGACATCTTCGTCGCTCCCAGTTCAGGCTGCCGCTTCCGCGCGATTCACGAGCACCTTGTCCACCAAACCGTATTCGACCGCCGCGTCCCCGGAAAAGAAGAAGTCGCGGTCGGTGTCCCGCTCGATGCGCTCGATCGGCTGGCCGGTGTGCTTGGCCATCAGCTCGTTCAGCTTCTGCCGCAGGTAAAGGATCTCCTTGGCATGGATCTCGATGTCCGAGGCCTGTCCCTGGAAGCCGCCCATCGGCTGATGGATCATGACGCGGGAATTGGGCAGGCAGAACCGCTTGCCCTTGGCGCCCGCGGTCAGCAGGAACGCGCCCATGCTCGCCGCTTGCCCCACGCACAGCGTGGACACGTCCGGCTTGACGAACTGCATCGTGTCGTAGATCGCCAGCCCCGCCGACACAGAGCCGCCGGGGGAATTGATGTAGAAATAGATGTCCTTGTCCGGGTTCTCGGACTCCAGGAACAGCAACTGGGCCACGATCAGGTTGGCGGTGACGTCGTTCACCGGCCCGACCAGAAACACCACCCGCTCCTTCAGCAGGCGCGAGTAGATGTCATAGGCGCGCTCGCCGCGCCCGCTCTGCTCGATGACCATCGGGATCAGACCGAGGCCGGTCGGTTCCCAGGCCGTCGATCCGGATCGTGAACCTGCAATCGAATCAATCATCTCGGCTCCCCGCTGCATCATGCCGCAGTTCCCATCAACTCGTCAAAAGCAATATCCTTATCGCTCACGCTGGCGTTCTTCAGTACCCAGTCCACCACGTTCTCCTCGATCACCAGCGCCTCGGCCTGGGCAAGCTGCTGCGGCTGGGAGTAGTACCAGCGCACCACCTCGGAAGGATTCTCGTAGCTGTCGGCCATTTCCTGGACCAGCGCGCGCACCTGCTCCGGCCTTGCCTGCAGCCCCTTTTCCCTGACCATCTCCGCCATGACCAGCCCGAGCTTGACCCGGCGCGTGGCCTGCTCCATGAACCAGGCCGCTTGCACCGGCACCTGGTTCGGGTCGAGTCCCCGGTTCTTGAGGTCTTCCTTCGCGTTTTCCACCAGCTGCTGGGCCTCGGACTGGACCAGCGCCATCGGGACATCGATCGGGTTGGCTTCCAGGATCAGGCGCATCACCTGGTCCTTCACCCGCGCGCCCAGGCGCTTCTTCACCTCCCGTTCGAGGTTCGCACGCACCTCGGCGCGCATCTTACCCAGATCGCCGTCGGGAATTCCGAGCGCCCTGGCAAAGTCCGCATTCAGCTCCGGCAGCTGCGGCGCCTCGATCCGCTTGACCGCCACTTCGAAGGTCGCCGTCTTTCCGGCGAGTTCCTTGGCGTGGTAGTCGGCCGGGAAGGTCAGGTCGAAGGTCTTCGACGCCCCCGCGCCCACTCCCCTAAGCTGCGACTCGAAATCCGGCAACATGGTTCCCGCGCCGAGCACGATCGGATAATCCGTGGCATGGCCGCCCTGGAACACGGCATCGTCGATGCGGCCGGTGAAATCCACGACGACCCGATCCCCGTCCGCGGCCGGACGGTCCGCCTGCACGAAGACCATGCGCTGCTTGCGCAGCACCTCGATGGTCTTGTCCACCTCCGGTTCGCCGACCGTGAGCACCGCGCGCTCGATCTGCCGGCCGGACACGTCGCCGAGCGCGATCTCGGGATACACCTCGAACACCGCGCTGAACTGCAGTTGCGCCGCATCCTCGCCCTGCTTCGGCTCGATGCGCGGATAGCCGGCCACCCTCAGATTGCGTTCCCGCACCGCGTCGCCGAACGCCTTCTGCACGGCCTCGCCGACCGCTTCCGAGCGCGCCTGCGGACCGTATTGCTGCACGACCAGCTTGAAGGGTACCTTGCCCGGGCGGAATCCGGGCATACGCACGGTGCGGGCGAGCCGCTTCAGGCGCTGCTCGACGTCCCGGTCGATCTCGGTCAGGGGCACCGACATGTCGATGCGTCGCTCGAGCGCGGAGGGGGTGGAAGGATTATCCTGGTTGGTTTGCATGCGACTTCCTCGAATGGCTTGATGATCGACGGCGCGGCGCCGGTCCGGTGGTGCGAAGGGGGGGACTTGAACCCCCACGCCTCGCGGCGCCAGATCCTAAGTCTGGTGCGTCTGCCAATTCCGCCACCTTCGCAAACCGACAATTCTAATCGAATCGCCCCTATACTGTCAGGCCGCCGTCCACGGCCCCGCCCGGCCCCCAGCCTGCGCGCAGGAGGCCGCCAGCCAGATGTCGATCGACCACTACGAAAACTTCCCGGTCGCCTCCGTCGCGCTGCCCGCCCGCTACCGGCCGGCGGTGGTGGCGATCTACCGCTTCGCCCGCGCCGCCGACGACCTCGCCGACGAGGGCGACGCGCCGCCCGAAACGCGCCTCGAACGGCTGGCACGCTTCGGCGAGCAGCTCGAAGCGATCGGCTGCGGACGCGCGCCGGGCGAGGCGCTGTTCGATGAACTCAAGCGCGCGATCGAGGCCCACGACCTGCCGCTGCAGCCCTTCCGCGACCTGCTCGACGCCTTCCGCCAGGATGTCGTCCAGTCGCGCTACCGCGATTATTCCCAGCTCCTCGACTACTGCCGGCGCTCGGCCGATCCGGTCGGGCGGCTGCTGCTGCGGCTGTACCGGGCGGAAAGCCCCGAAAACCTGCGCGACTCGGACGCGATCTGCACGGCGCTGCAACTGATCAACTTCTGGCAGGACGTGGCCTCGGACTGGGCCAGGGGCCGCGTCTACCTTCCGCAGGACGAGCTTGCGCGATTCGGCGTGGACGAGGCGCAGATCGCCGGCGCGGTCTGCGATGCGCGCTGGCGCGCCCTGATGGCGTTCCAGATCGAGCGCGCCCGCCGCCTGATGCTGGGCGGCGCCGGACTGGGCGGGCGGCTGCCCGGACGCATCGGCCTCGAACTACGCCTGATCGTGGCCGGGGGGCTGCGCATCCTGCACAAGATCGAGCGCAGCGGCATGGACGTGTTCCGCCGGCGTCCGGTCCTGCGCGGCCTGGACTGGCCGCCGATGCTCCTGCGCGCCGCCTGGCCCCGGCCGGCCGGAACGCGTTCGACGGCCGCCGCTGCGGGCCATGCCGCCGACCGGCCGCTTTGAGCCCGGATTCCCTGCATGACGTCCCCGCGCCGGCCCCGGCCGGCGAAGGATTCATTCCCGCTTCAAGCCACATGACCCCGGACGAGTACTGCCAGAACAAGGCCGCCGCCAGCGGATCGAGCTTCTACTACAGCTTCCTGTTCCTGCCGCCGGAGCGGCGCCGCGCGATCACCGCGCTGTACGCCTTCTGCCGCGAAGTGGACGACGCCGTGGACGAAACCACCGAGCCGGACATGGCGCGCGCCAAGCTCGCCTGGTGGCGCACCGAGGTCGCCCGCATCTACGAAGGGGAACCCGGCCACCCGGTGGCGCGGGCGCTGGCGCCGGTGGTGCGCGGCTTCGACCTGCCCAAGGAGCACTTCCACGAGATCATCGACGGCATGGAGATGGACCTCGCCGGGACGCGCTATGCCGACTTCCGGTCGCTGCAGCTCTACTGCTACCGCGTGGCGAGCGTGGTCGGTCTCATGGCGGCCGAGATCTTCGGCTACCGCGACCGCAGGACGCTGAAGTACGCCCACGACCTTGGGCTCGCCTTCCAGCTCACCAACATCATCCGCGACGTCGGCGAGGACGCGCGGCGCGGCCGGATCTACCTGCCGCTGGACGAACTGGCGCGCTTCGAGGTCGGCGAGGCCGAGGTGCTGGAGGCCAGGACCAGCGATCGCTTCCGCCGGCTGATGGAGTTCCAGTGGCAGCGCGCGGAGCAGTTCTACGCGCAGGCCATGGCCGCCCTGCCGCAGGAGGACCGCGCCGCCCAGCGGCCGGGCCTGGTCATGGCGGCGATCTACCGCGCGCTGCTGGAGGAGATCCGTCGCGACGGCTTCCCGGTGCTGAGCCAGCGGACTTCGCTCACGCCGCTGCGCAAGCTCTGGATCGCCTGGAAGACCTGGATCCGGGGGTAGCGGCGGGTGGCGATGGATTCCGGCGTGGCGGTCATCGGCGCGGGCTGGGCCGGCCTGGCCGCCGCCGCCGAACTCGCCCGCAGGGGCATCGCGCCGACGGTGTTCGAATCCTCGCGCAGCCTGGGCGGCCGCGCCCGCCTGGTGGAACGCCACGGCCTGGACAACGGCCAGCACATCCTGAGCGGCGCCTACCGCGAGACGCTGCGGCTGATGAAGACGGTCGGCGTCGATCCGCAGCGGGCGCTGCTGCGCCTGCCGCTCACCCTGTGCTATCCGCAACGCCTGCTGCTGCGCGCGCCGCGGCTGCCCGCCCCGCTGCACCTGGCGGCCGCGCTGCTGCGCGCCCGCGGCCTGGACTGGGGCGAGCGCCTGGCCGCCATGCAGTTCATGAACTGCCTGAAGCGCACCGGCTACGAACTGCACGCCGACCTCAGCGTGGCCGCCCTGCTCGACGACCACGGCCAGCCCGAGCGGCTGCGCCGGCTGGTCTGGGAACCGCTGTGCGTGGCCGCGCTGAACACGCCCGCCGAGCGGGCCTCGGCCCGGGTGTTCATCAATGTGCTGCGCGACTCCCTCGGCGCCCGCCGCGCGGCGAGCGACCTGCTGCTGCCCCGTGTCGATCTGTCGGCGCTGTTTCCCTCGCCCGCAGCCGCATATGTCGAAGCGAAAGGTGGCTCGGTGCGCCTGAACGCGCCGGTATCGCGCATCGAGCGGGCCGGCGACGGCTTCCTGCTCCACGGCCCGGCCGGCGTGCAGCGTTTCGGGCAGGTGGTCGTCGCGGTGCCGCCGGTCATGCCGACCATCGGCGCGGGCTGGGCCGGCCTGGCCGCCGCCGCCGAACTCGCCCGCAGGGGCATCGCGCCGACGGTGTTCGAATCCTCGCGCAGCCTGGGCGGC